>NZ_JAGFIP010000005.1:0-234236 GCF_017582705.1 Paenibacillus sp. F411 | reverse complement strand
AAGCAGAGGGTCGGGGGTTCGATCCCCTCAGCCTCCACCATATAATTTAATGACGCGGGGTGGAGCAGCTCGGTAGCTCGTCGGGCTCATAACCCGAAGGCCGCAGGTTCAAATCCTGCCCCCGCAACCAATTATATCGCATAGCGATCATGCCTCATGGAACTGTGGTGTAGAGGCCTAACATGCCTGCCTGTCACGCAGGAGATCGCGGGTTCGAATCCCGTCAGTTCCGCCATTCTTTTTTTAAACCGAAAGAGCTTTAAGGCTCGGTAGCTCAGTCGGTAGAGCAGAGGACTGAAAATCCTCGTGTCGGCGGTTCGATTCCGTCCCGAGCCACCTTAATGTAATACTGTAGTTCTTTTCTTGCCGGTGTAGCTCAATTGGTAGAGCAACTGACTTGTAATCAGTAGGTTGGGGGTTCAAGTCCTCTCGCCGGCACCACCTTGGAGGATTAGCGAAGTGGCCAAACGCAGCAGACTGTAAATCTGTTCTCGTACGAGTTCGGTGGTTCGAATCCATCATCCTCCACCAGTTTTTAGGGGCATAGTTTAAAGGTAGAACAGCGGTCTCCAAAACCGTTAGTGTGGGTTCAATTCCTGCTGCCCCTGCCAGTTAAACTTAAAATATATGGCGGTCGTGGCGAAGGGGTTAACGCACCGGATTGTGGCTCCGGCATTCGTGGGTTCAAGTCCCATCGATCGCCCCATTATTTTAAAATTATGAATATGATTGTTGGGGATTAGCCAAGCGGTAAGGCAACGGACTTTGACTCCGTCATGCATAGGTTCGAATCCTATATCCCCAGCCATTTGCGGACGTGGCTCAGCGGTAGAGCATCGCCTTGCCAAGGCGAGGGTCGCGGGTTCGATTCCCGTCGTCCGCTCCATTTTTGTTTGGCGCCATAGCCAAGTGGTAAGGCACAGCTCTGCAAAAGCTTTATCCCCAGTTCGAATCTGGGTGGCGCCTCCATTATTATATCTTGTGCCCTTAGCTCAGCTGGATAGAGCGTTTGACTACGAATCAAAAGGTCAGGAGTTCGAATCTCTTAGGGCACGCCATTAGCCGGTGTGGCGGAATTGGCAGACGCGCGCGACTCAAAATCGTGAGGGAAACCGTGGGGGTTCGAGTCCCTTCACCGGCATCACCGAGGAACATGGGAAACCATGTTCCTTTTTTATATTTGCGGATGAGTGATATCTCATCCGCTTTTTTTGTATGCCCATTCTCTTCTCTGATAAATCATTAACGATCCAGAGGCAGTAGCAGGCTTCGACAAAGGTCGTAAGGCATCCCCGACTTTAGTCGAGGATGAAATACCGTCCTCAGTCTGTTTTAGGATTCCTGCTTTTTCTCTACAATAAGGACATAAGGTTGAAATTCAAAAACAACATCAACATCAACAGCAGCAACAAAGTACGACATGAAAATAAGAAAGGCGGTGAAACCTTGAGAAGCTCAAGAAATAAAGGGTTGGCTGTATTACTGATCGGGCTAGGCGCATTAATTCTTCTGGGGGTATTCGGACCTCTGCTGGGCTGGCTGTTCAGTCTCTTGATTCCATTAGTCATGATTGGATTAGGCTACTATGGAATTAAGCGGGGCAACACACTTATTGGCTGGATCGTGATGGCGATTGGTATTATCTCACTGCTAGGCAAGCTGTCCTGGCTGTTCGGACCATTGCTGGGTATTGCATTGATCGTCTGGGGCGTATCCCGATTGAAGCGAAGCCGGCGGCGTTATTATTAAGGTAGAAGCAAGCAACAAGCAAAGACATCATGTTGAATATGAAGGAAGAGGAGGATTAAACGACTATGAGTGTGTTACGCCGTATTCGTGATATTACGATGGCTACTCTGAATGAAAAGCTGGAACAGAGTCAGGACCCTGTCAAGCTCATTGACCAGTTCTTACACTCTACCAGGCAGGACATTCTGGAAGCCGAAAAGCTTCAGCAGCAGTGTGAATCCCACACTCGTCATCTCAAGCAGCAGGTGGTTCAAGCCGATTCCATGCGAAGTAAGCGGGAAGAGCAGGCATTGCTAGCTCTAAAAGCTGGGGAGGATCATTTAGCGAAGCTGGCTCTGCAAGAGAAGCTGATATATGAAGAGAAAATCGAGCAGTATCAGGAGCTGTTAACAACAAGCCAAGAGGCTCTGCGTGAGGTGGAGGTACAGCTGGGGGAGCTGCGTATGGAGTATCAGAGCGCGTACAGCAAACGCCAATACTACGCGGCCAGAATGGAAACCTTGCGCTTACAGCAGCGTATGAACGGCCGCAGCGGCGGATATCCCGGACAGGACGTTCCGCGAATGTTCAACAGGCTGGAGGATCGTATTACAGACTGGGAGCTTGAAGCCAAAAGTCTTCGGGATATCCGCCGAACGGATCACCAAGGCACCTCCCAGAGTGAAGGCATCTCCAGTATGCTAGAGCGAGAGCTTGCCCGGCTGAAACAGAAGCTGAGTGACAGCGGAAAGGAGTAATCATGACGAAATTATACCGCTCCTCCCGAGACAAGGTATTTACCGGATTGATCGGCGGGCTCTCAGACAAGCTTGGCTTTGACTCCACTGTGCTGCGCATCATTTTTGTAGTCAGTATCTTTATAACCTGCGGGACCACACTTTGGATCTATCTGGTTGCAGCTTTGGTCGTGCCCAAGGAGCTTAATCCTCGTGATCCATACCGGCGCGGAGGCCGGCGATCGGAGTACCAGGATGATTATGATGAAAGAGGCCGGCGCTATGGCCGTGGAAGGGACCGTAGATATGATCAGGATGACTATGATCGGTACGATCCGCCATTTCAAGATCCGGGCTTTACTACAACGAAGCAATCACCCGGCACACCGCCACCGGATGCGGAGCTGGATGCCATGTTGAAGGATATCGAGAAAAAAGCGTTAAAGAAAGAGATTGAAGAGCTAAAACAAAAATTATCCAAGTACGAGAAGGGAGATTTATAATATGGGAGTATTCAAAAGAATTAAGGACATGACAAAGGCGTCGGTAAACGAGCTGCTCGATAAGGTTGAGGATCCGATTGTAATGCTGAACCAGTATCTGCGTGACATGGAGGCTGAGATTCACGAAGCCGAGGTTACGGTTGCCAAGCAAATGGCGAATGAACGCCGGATGAAGCAGCGCGTTGAGGAAGCGGTGAAAATGGCAGGTCAGCGGGAAGCTCAGGCCGAGCTTGCCTTGAAAAATGGTCAAGAAGAGGTCGCACGGAAGCTGCTGGAGGAGAAGCTGTATTTTGACCAAAAGCAGGAGGAATACCAAGGGCTTCATGAGCAGTCTGATGCACAGGCGAAAGAGCTGGTTGCACAGCTGCACCAAATGAAGGATGAGTTCTATAAAATGCGCAACAAGCGCAACGAGCTGGTAGCCCGTGCCCAAATGGCCAAAGCGAAAAAGCAGATGTCTCAGGTCAGCAGCCTGCATAGCATTGAAAGCGGCAGCGCGTCTATGGGCTTCCACCGCATGGAAGAAAAGATTATGCAGCTTGAAGCGGAGGCAGATGTGATGAGAGCGCCTTATCCTTCACAGCATGCCGGCTACACCAATCCAGCGGATGCTGAGAAGCAGCTGAAGATTGAAGAGCAGCTGAATGCCATGAAGAACAAGATGAACGGCGGCTCCAAGTCCGAGCAGTAAAAGCGTGTTCGAAAAGAACGGAATATGATATGCTACTGGAGTGGCAAGGAGTCATCCAGGATCAGCGTGACTTATAGCTTACTGACCATACGGTGCGGATGATCCGCATCGTTTTGGTTTGTATAGCAAAATAATCAGTAGAGCAGCAGCCATCTGAAGGAGGTGCGACATGGAGAAAAATAGCGGAATTGCTTTTGTGCTCATCGGTCTGGGAATCTTTTTGCTGTTCGGCAAATGGATCGGATTTTTCACCGTGGTCGCTCTTCTGCTGGTGGCAGCAGGCATTCAGCAAATACGTGTGGGCTGGCCTAAACGGGGATATGTATTGCTGGGCGTAGGCTCAGTGATGCTCCTGCTGGATCATTTGATGCTGGTCATTGGAATCGGCTTAATCTCGCTCGGTTTCTTCTACGGAAAGGTGAAGAAGGCTCACCGAAATGACCGTTTCCACCAGCAGCAGACGTTTATGTCTAACTTTGATTGGGATCGGGCGCCTTGGGTCATGCAGAGCCTCAGTGTGTGGCATGTGCTGGGAGAAGCGGATGTGGATCTTTCACTTGCTTTACCGGAAGAGAAAGAAACGGTGCTTATGTTTCATGGTCTGCTTGGTGATATCGACATCGTCATTCCGGAATATTACGGAGTGGAGATTGAGGCATTTATTCTGTTTGGCTCGATCGACACCAGCCTAAAGCGAGAAACCGGCATTATGAATCGCCTGAATTGGAAATCTCCTAATTATGAGACGAGTGAGTATAAAGTGAAATTTATTGTTTTTTATCTTGGCGGAGATTTGAGTATCCGGATGGTGTAATGAACAAATATAGAGCTGCAGGAGGGCTGTCACTTGGAATCTGATAAGAAATCAAATATGATTACGCGGAGCATGCGTGAGGGCGCCCTTCTAGGCTTTGCCATATTGCTAATCGTCTTATATGTGCTATATACATACGGGTATCTTCGGCCCATGAACGATTGGGGAGACACGATCCAAGCCGGAATTACCATGGTATTAATGCCGATCGGACTCGGAGTAGGATACGGGTTCTTCCAGGGATACCGGGTGAGGCGGAAGCTGGACCGGGTAAGAGAAACACTATCAGACTGGGAAAAAAGCGGGGTTACCGCAGGCTCTATGCCGGATGTTGGAGATGATGAGGTGGGACGGCTGGGCGAGCAGCTGGATCGGATCAGCAAGCGCTGGGAAGAGCAGGTGACGTCGCTGCAGAGGCTGTCCACGAACAATGCCCAGCTGGCGGAGCAGGCCCGGATTACAGCCATCGTAGAGGAGAGACAGCGGCTGGCTCGGGAGCTCCACGATGCGGTCTCGCAGCAGCTGTTCGCGATATCCATGACTGCTACTGCGGTGGGACGAACGCTGGAGAAGGATTTTAACAAAGCGCAGCGTCAGGTGGCCTTGATCGAGGAAATGGCCTCTGTAGCGCAATCGGAGATGCGCGCGCTTCTGCTGCATTTGCGGCCCGTGTATCTGGAAGGAAAGGCGCTGGAGCAGGGATTGAGAGAGCTGATCCGGGAGCTGGAGATCAAGGTTCCGATGGAAATTCAGCTGGAGATGGATGAAGGCTTGATGCTCGTGAAGGGCATAGAGAATCATCTTTTCCGCATTGTACAGGAGGCCATGTCGAACACGCTCCGGCATGCCAAAGCCGATAAAATGGACATCCGCATCCACCGTAAGCTCAATACCGTAAGGGTTATGCTTCGAGATAACGGTGTCGGATTTGAGCTGGACGAGAAGAAACAGGCTTCCTATGGCCTTTCTACGATGGAGGAGCGGGTCATTGAGCTGGGGGGAGCCATTCAGATCATTACGGCGCCAGGGAAGGGCACGCGAATTGAGATTACGGTACCGCTGCTGGACGAAGAGCGTAATAAGACAGAGGAGGATGGAAATGCCGCAGGAAACGGAGTCTGACATGGAGACACCGATCAAGGTGCTGCTTGTTGATGATCATGAGATGGTTCGGATCGGCCTCGCTGCTGTGCTGGGCACGGAGGACGGGATTGAGGTTGTCGGGGAAGCGGGCAGCGGTGAGGAAGGCATTCGGCTTGCAAAGGAGTATGTGCCGGATGTGGTCCTGATGGATCTGGTCATGGAAGGAATGGACGGCATCGAGACCACGCGGGAGGTCATCAAGCTGTTCCCTGACTGCAAGGTCATTGTGCTCACCAGTTATCTGGACGATGAGAAAATGTACCCGGTCATCGAGGCCGGTGCATTCAGCTACTTGCTGAAAACCTCGCGTGCATCCGAAGTCGCTGACGCGATCCGGGCGGCGGTGCGGGGACAATCTGTACTGGAATCACAGGTAGCCTCCAAAATGATGAACCGGTTTCGCCGCCCTCAAGCTGAAGCGCCTGCGCACAGTGAGCTGACGGACCGGGAGATGGAGGTGCTGCGCCTGCTTGCACAGGGTAAATCCAATCAGGATCTGGCGGATGAGCTGTTTATCGGGATCAAGACGGTCAAATTCCATGTGACGAATATCTTAGCGAAGCTTGGCGTTGAGGATCGGACACAGGCCGCCATTTACGCTTACAAAAACGGACTCGCTGAATAGAAATAGAGAAGCTCGGGCTGACAAGGCTGGAGCTTTTTTTGTCGCTTCCATACCTTCTGTTTCTATGCAGATTTCAGGCGGGAATGCCGGCGCAGCACACACTTCCTGAATGAAACAAGCTGGCTAAGGGCAATGTATGGAAGGGAAAGACAGGGAAATGAAAGAGAGGTTTCTCTGTGAGATATGCAGGGTAGAATGCATGAAGATTACATGAAGAAAAAGAATGTTTGTGGATCGAAAAATCCGGCACTTCTGCTTAAAATGGACACAAGATCTTGAAATAACAATAACAAAAGTGTGAAATGAGATAGCATACTTGACACGGATATGCTAAAATGTCATCACATCGTGATAAACTTTGGTGCATAAAAATACACTATATTACATAGAAAGAATGAGGAGCCATGGCTGAAAATCTAAATTTCGATACACTAAATACACCGGGAGCGGTATTTTTTATATTCGGAGCGACCGGTGATCTGGCAAAACGCAAGCTGTTTCCCGCGATCTATAGTCTTTACCGTGAAGGCAAGCTGTCGGAGGATTTTGCGGTCATTGGAGTAGCCCGCCGTCCGCGTACACAGGATGAATTCCGTCAGGATGTCTATTCATCCATTCAGGAATTCGGGCGTTACCGTTCTGATCTGAACGCAGAATGGGATGCCTTTGCACAGCATTTTGAATACAAGTCGCTCGACATTAATGATATTGACGGCTTCCGCGAGCTTCGGGAGCAAACGGAGCAGCTTGAGGCCAAATATGAAATTCCGGGCAACCGCCTGTTCTACCTGGCCCTGGCACCGGAGCTGTTCGGCAGCGTATCCTTCAATCTGATGAAGGGCGGCATGCTGGATGGTGCAGGCTGGAACCGTCTGGTCATTGAGAAGCCGTTCGGGTATGACCTGGAGTCCGCAGCGAAGCTGAATGAAGAAATTAACCAGGTGTTCAAGGAAGAGGAGATTTACCGGATTGACCATTACCTGGGCAAAGAAATGGTTCAGAATATTGAAGTCATCCGGTTTGCGAACGCGTTTTTTGAGCCGCTATGGAACAATAAGCATATCGCGAACGTTCAGATTACGCTGAGCGAAACGGTGGGCGTGGAGGAGCGCGGCGGGTATTACGATCATGCCGGCGCTTTGCGCGATATGGGACAGAACCATATGCTCCAAATGCTTACCATGATTGCGATGGAGCCGCCTAGCCGTCTGCTGCCGGAGGATATTCGGGATGAGAAGGTGAAGGTGCTGCGTTCCCTGCGTCCGTACGCTTCGAGTGAAGAGGTTGCGGATCATGTTGTTCGCGCCCAGTACACGAAGGGCAGCAACGGCAGCAAGGAGCTTCCGGCCTACCGCGAAGAGGATAAGGTAAATCCGGAATCCAACACGGAAACATATTTTGCAGCCCGTCTGTTCGTCGATAACTTCCGCTGGGCGGGAGTTCCATTCTACATCCGTACAGGCAAGCGCCTGCCAGTCAAGACGACGGAGGTCGTGGTGGAATTCAAGCGGATGCCAGGCAATGTTTACCTGGGCCAGAAGCATTCACTGGAGCCGAATTTGCTCGTCATTCGCGTGAATCCGATGGAAGGCTTGTATGTGAAGATTAACGCCAAGAAGCCAGGCTCTGAATCGGAAATCGAGCCGGTAGCGATGGATTTCTGCCAAAGCTGCCTGGTGGGCATTAACTCGCCCGAAGCTTACGAGCGCCTGATCCATGATGCTGCAAGAGGCGACCATACCTACTTCACCCGCTGGGATGAGGTGGCTACAGCATGGTCCTTTGTGGACAAGATTGCGCAGTCCTGGAGAGACAACCAAGGCCCGCTGGAGAACTATCCGGCCGGTTCCTGGGGACCACAGCAGGCGGACGCTTTACTGGAAAAGGACGGCTTCCACTGGTGGCCTGTTAACGGGCAGGACGAGGACAAGGTTATTTGGATGAAGAGCTAACAGGGAACAGGGAACAGCAAGCCCTCTCTGAACCAGATAAGAATAAAATCATCCCCATACGTACCTGGTATGGGGATGATTTGCGTATGGATTGTGGTACAATGATATACATGACTTTAGTACGAAGGGAACAGTGAAATGAGCAAACTCCAGAATGAGCTGCAGACCGAAGTCGATAAACGGCGGACGTTTGCAATTATATCCCACCCGGACGCCGGTAAAACGACACTGACGGAGAAGCTGCTGCTGTTCGGCGGCGCGATTCGCCTGGCGGGATCGGTTAAAGCAAGAAAAGCAAGCAAGCATGCCACGAGTGACTGGATGGAGATTGAAAAGCAGCGGGGAATCTCGGTAACCTCCTCCGTGATGCAGTTTGATTACCAGGGTCATCGGATTAACATACTGGATACACCAGGTCACCAGGATTTTAGTGAAGACACCTACCGGACGCTGACCGCAGCGGACAGCGCTGTCATGCTAATTGATGTCGCCAAGGGCGTGGAGGCCCAGACCATCAAGCTGTTTCAGGTGTGCGCGAAGCGCGGTATTCCTATTTTTACATTCGTAAACAAGCTGGACCGGGAAGGACGCAGCCCCTTTGATCTGATGGAAGAGATTGAGCAGGTGCTCGGCATCCGCTCTGTCCCGATGAATTGGCCTATTGGCTCTGGACGTGACCTGTGCGGGGTATATGATCGTATGAAGAATCAGGTAGAGCTGTTCCAGAACGACGATCATTCTACCATTGCTGTCAAAAAAGTCGAGGATTACAATGATCCCATCATTCGGGATATGGCCGGAGAGTATTTGCACGATCAGCTGTGTCAGGACCTGGAGCTCCTGGATGTAGCGGGTGATCCGTTCGATTTGGAGAAGGTGCTGAAGGGCGAGCTGACACCGGTATTTTTCGGCAGTGCGGTCAACAACTTCGGCGTGCAGACGTTCCTCGAGAACTTCCTGCAGCTGGCTCCGAAGCCGGAGCCTCGCAGCAGCACCCAGGGCATGATCGAGCCCACGAATGAGAAGTTTACCGGCTATGTATTCAAGATTCAGGCGAATATGAATCCCGCCCACCGGGACCGGCTTGCTTTCCTTCGTATTGTGTCCGGTAAATTTGAACGCGGCATGAGCGTGAAGCATATACGTGCAGGCAAGGAGATCAAGCTGTCACAGCCGCAGCAATTTCTGGCTCAGGACCGTGATATTGTGGAGGAGGCGTACCCCGGCGATATTATCGGATTGTTCGATCCCGGCATTTTCCGTATCGGCGATTCATTGAGTCAAGGCGGTGAGATCGTCTTTAATGAGCTGCCTACCTTCTCGCCGGAGCTGTTTGCGAAGGTGACAGTCAAGAACGCACTGAAGCACAAGCAGTATCAAAAAGGTGTAGATCAGCTGACAGAGGAAGGTACGATTCAGGTATTTAAGACGATCAGCTTTGAGGATATGATTCTAGGCGTGGTAGGACAGCTCCAGTTCGAGGTGTTCGAATATCGGATGAAGGCGGAATATGGCGTGGAGGTTCAGCTTCAGCGTATGCCGTATCAGTTCGCCCGCTGGATTGTGGATGACAAAATCGATCCTTCCAAGTTCCGTATTAACTCTACGCTGGTGAAGGACAAGAAGGAGAATTATGTCGTCTTGTTCGAGAACGAATATGCCATGAGAACCGCGATGGATAAAAATCCGACGGCGCAATTCCTCGAAACGGCTCCTTAATTTAAGCGGTATCGCTGTATAAGCAAATGAAATAGCCATTCCCTCAACAAGCGAGGGGATGGCTGTTGTGCCTTGCGAGACGGTTACTGCGGTACCAGCTGCCCCGGGGTCACCGTCTTCAGGTGATCATGCAGAGAGGAAATCAGGTCGGCCTGCTCGGCTTCCTTCATATCCTTCCATATCATCTCGAACATAACGCCAAGTCCCGGAAGCGCAGCTTCGGGGCCATCGACTGAACCCTCGATCATCGAGCGCAGCTGTTGTTCATCCTGATCATGGACCTTATGAATGACGGCCTGCCGCAGATCTAACAAAATGGACATGGGGTAAATTCCTCCTTGTTGTTAGGGTCGTTCTTAATGTGCCCCTCTGTCTGTCGTTAAATTCAACAAGCATCGGCGTTGTGCTATACTGGCAATATAGTATTTTATGGGGCTGTGGAGGTTAAAATATGGCGAAGAAGCAGTATGCCGTCATTGGCATGGGACGGTTTGGAACGAGTGTGGCCAAAGAGCTGAGCGAGATGGGCTTTGACGTATTGGCCGTGGATGCCAGTGAGCAGCGGGTGCAGGAGATTGCCGGCTTGGTCACACAGGCTGTATCCTCGGATTCCACGGATGAGGAAGCGCTGCGGGCACTCGGCATTCGCAATTTTGATGTGGTCGTGGTCGCAATCGGCGAGGATATCCAGTCCAGCATTTTGACTACTCTGATTCTCAAGGATCTGGGCGTGCCGGTCATTATCGTCAAGGCGAAGAATGAGCTGCATGGCAAGGTGCTGCAAAAAATCGGCGCGGACAAGGTTATTTTTCCGGAAAGAGATATGGGGCTTCGGGTAGCGCATCACCTGATCTCCCCGAACATCCTGGAATATATCGAGGTGTCGGACGATTACAGCATCATGGAGATGAAGGTCGCGGCGGATATGATCGGAATGAACCTGATCGAGCTGGACATCCGGGCGCGCTTTGGCTGCAACGTGATGGGTATTCGCACGAATGGTAAAATGAACATCTCTCCCAATCCGCAGGACCGTCTTGCAGCGGGGGATGTGCTGGTTATTGTTGGGCAGAAGAATGATCTGACCAAGCTGGAGCTGGCGTACCCTAGATAATTGTCGGTCTTATTTTGATAATAGAGCAGGTGTTAACATGGAAATTTCTTCTCTCCAAAATTCCCGCGTGAAGGGCTGGGCCCAGCTTCAGGACAAGAAGCATCGGGATCAGCAGCATAAATATGTCGTAGAGGGCATCCACCTCGTTCAGGAGGCCTTGAGCTTCGGGGCTGACATTGAGTGTGTGGCCTATGATAAAGACCGGGGGATTCCCGCGGAGCTTCCGGATCAGGGCAGACATGTGGAATGGATTGCGGTCACAGAGGGCATTATTGCAAAAGTATGTCAGGCTTCGACGCCGCAGCCGGTATTTGCGGTTGTACGCAAGGAAGCGGGCTCACTGGACAGATTGTTTGAGAATCCCTCGAAGCCGGTCATTGTGCTGGACGGATTGCAGGATCCCGGCAATGTAGGAACGATTATCCGCAGTGCAGATGCATCTGGAGCAGGAGGCGTTCTGCTGGGTACGGGCTGTGCGGATGTGTACAATCCCAAAACGCTGCGTTCGACCATGGGCTCGCTGTTTCACCTGCCGGTGATCGAGGGAAATCTGGAGGAGCTGCTGCCGCAGGCCAGGTCCCGGGGAGCGCGTCTGGTTACGACCTCTCTGGAGGGCAAGGCTTCGGCCTTTGAGTATGATTTTACTGGCAGCTGCTGGATGGTGATCGGCAGTGAGGGCAGCGGTGTTTCACCTGCAGTATCGGCGCTGGTGGATGACGCGGTGATCATTCCGATGCCTGGGAAGGCAGAGTCGTTGAATGCGGCGATGGCCGCGACAGTGCTGCTGTTTGAGGCGTTAAGGCAGCGGCTGCAACGCTAAAAGCTATTGATGGAAGAACGGTGCCCAGTTGAGGCGACCGTTCTTCTTTTTTGGGCTTGGCTTGCATAGGCTGATGAAGAGGTGCAGCTTGGCTGCAATGGCTTGTTCGCGAACCTCCGGAGAGGGAGGAGAGAGTGAGATGTTTCGACGAAAAAAATGGGGAAGCCGCCGGCTGTCTTTATCCTGGCGGGGCTGGCCCAAGCGCAACCGGCATAAACGCTACCGCAAATCGGCATACCGCCCGGTGCGAAGCCGACATGGAGGCAAGCCGGCGTCTGCCGGCTGGGCACCGCCGGACAAGGGAAAGGGATTGCGCCTGAAGGTGCGGCGCAGGTGGTGGGTCGGCGTTGTTTTTTTGGTGCTGTTCGGGGTGTTTCAGCTGTTTCTGTATGTTGAGCGGAATCTGAAGCCGCCCATCATGCACCTCGCTCAAATTCGGGTAAAGCAGATTGCGACAGAGGCGATTAACAAGGCGATTACGAGCCAGGTGACAGATGGCAAAACCTTTGATGATCTGGTGAATTGGAAGACAGACAGCACGGGTAAGGTGACCGGCTTTATGCTGAATTATGCGGAGCATTTGAAGATAACCTCGTTTACTACGGAGCTGGTGCAGGAGACGCTGGAGTCAATTCATGAGCAAAAAGAGCATATCCCGCTCGGGCAGGTGCTCAAAAGTCCGGTCGTTGCTTCCTTCGGACCGAAAATTCCGGTCAAGATTGAGCCCCAGGGCGCGGTCAAGGTGCAGCTGGACACCCGCCAGCAGGAAGCGGGCATTAACATGATTCTGGTTGAGGTGTTCGTTCATATTGTGACAGAGGTTGCCGTCGTTGTGCCCTTTGATATGGAGCCGCAGGTGGTGGAGACCGATATTCCGATCTCTTATATGCTGGTGGTGGGAGATGTGCCCATGTATTATTATGACGGTCAAGGCAAGCCGGTGGGCAATAATAGCGCAGGTGCTCCCAGCATTGCGATCCCGTCACCGGGGCTTACGTCACCGGATGCGGGGGATGTGAAGCCTTCAAGCCCTGCTGCTCCGTCAGGGAATGAGATCGTGCCGCAGCCAGAAGTCGAAGGCCAGACTGAAGGAACTGAAGGCAGCGGCGAGGTTGGAGGGAATCTGGAGCATGAATAGCAAACAAACGCGCAGCTGCTTCTAGCGGCGCGTTTGTTTGCTGTTCTGAAGTGCGCGGCGTTCCTGCAGCTCCCATTGCTTCAAGAGCGGGTAAGGATCAAAGGACCACTCGCTGAGGCCGGTATCCCGGTAGATGCCGTAATGAAGGTGAGGCGGGAATTTGCCGGAGGTACCGGGCTTTCCGTATCCCGAGCTGCCAACCCAGCCAATAGTTTGACCCGGCGTGACGACATCGCCGGCTTGAAGGCTTTTTTCAAATCCTTGCAGATGGGCGTAGTAATGATAATGATTGTTCAGATCGCGAATGCCGATTCTCCAGCCGCCGAAACGGTTCCAGCCCTTGAGCTCCACGATGCCGTAGCAGGTGCTTCTCACCGTCACGCCATAGCGGGCAAACAGGTCGGTGCCCTCATGGATCCGCCGCCCCCCGTAGCTTCTGCCCATACCGTAGGTGCTTCGATAGGAATAATCGCTTTTGACCGGAAGCGGGAAGGCATGGGCAAACAGATCGAGCTTGCCATGCGTCTCATACAGCTTTCCATACTGCAGAATCCGCTGAACGGCCCGTCCGTTTTGATAATAAGCCCACAGGCCATTGGCAAAGTCATCCTCATGTGGACCATAGGCGGCGAGACGAGAGGCAACGCTGTAAAGAAGGTCGGTATCATTATTGGGATCGGCGGCCCCGTCTCCGTCTCCATCCTGTCCAAGGCCGGAGTACATTTCAATGGTAAAGGGATGGGTGTCCTCAGGAACGGGATTAAGCGGCCCTGCCCAAGCGGTCAGCGGGACGAAGATTCCGATGTGTCGCTCGGGATGCTTCCGGTCCTTCGGATGGACAGCTGTCAGCGTTCGCTCATACTGGTCGATGGCCGCAAGGCGGTACCAGGGAACTTGAGTGACGGCAGCAATACGCTCGTAAAGCTGCATCCGGTACGTAAAGGGGTCATCCTTCGCGCTCGAAGGCGATGAGGACTGCGCTGCCGACTTGTCCGGCAAGGCTGCCCAGCTTTCAGCCGGCCAGGCCGCTAAGGCTGTAGAGGCCATCACCAAGGCTGCAATCCGGCAGGTCCAGCGCCGTAAACGCCTATGAGTTGCTTTTTTCATGATCTGTCCTCCTGGTTCAATCGCGGTATACACGCATCCATGCCTGCCTGTAGGGTGTATCGAGAGAGCTGATTTTATCCATGCCGGGGATAGATCAATCCTATAGCGACAAGGATAGGTAATCTAAGGGTTTTCATGATATAATATGTGAAAGTTCATGCAAACACTTAACCTTATATGAAAGAAGGTTTCTTTCTTGGCCAAAACGAAAGACAGCAAACCGAAGCCGGAATGGATCAAGATTAAGCTCACTACGGGAGATAACTATAAAGAAATCAAAAATATGATGCGCTCCAAAACGCTACATACCGTCTGCGAGGAGGCGCGCTGCCCGAACATTTATGAATGCTGGGCGAACCGAACCGCTACGTTCATGATCTTGGGGGACATCTGCACGCGAGCCTGCCGCTTCTGTGCCGTCAATACCGGCCTGCCGACGGAGCTGGATCTGCAAGAGCCGGAGCGGGTCGCGGAGGCCGCTGAACAGATGAATCTGCAGCACTGCGTCGTAACAAGTGTGGCACGGGATGATTTGAAGGATGGCGGTGCGATGATCTTTGCCGAGACGGTGAAGGCAATTCGCAAGCGTCTGCCGCTGTGCAGTGTCGAGGTGCTCATCCCTGACTTTATGGGCGATGAGGAATCGCTGCGGATTGTCATGAATGCCAAGCCTGATATTTTGAATCATAATATTGAAACGGTGGAGCGCCTTTCGGATCGGGTGCGGGCGAAAGCGAAATATGAACGTTCTCTGGAGCTGCTTCGCCGGGCTAAAGCTATGCAGCCGAGCATTCCGACCAAATCCAGCATTATGCTGGGCGTAGGTGAGGAATGGGATGAAATTCTGGGAGCGATGGATGACCTCCGCGCTGCAGACTGCGATATTATGACCATCGGGCAATACTTACAGCCTACACAGAAGCATCTGGACGTTGAGAAATATTATACTCCTGAAGAGTTTGCGAAGCTGAAGGAAGAAGGCCTGAGCCGCGGCTTCAGCCATGTGGAGTCTGGTCCGCTCGTGCGGAGCTCATATCATGCTCATGAGCAGGTTCGCTCTGCAGAACGTCGAAAGGAAGAGACCGCCCTATAGATTAGGGGTCTGGCCGGGAAAGGCAGGGGAATAACGTGATTGTGATCGGGAACAAAAGCTACGAGCTTGTCATAGATTACCGCAGTGGCTGGAATCCGGAAGTGTTCCGGGATCGGTACAGCGAGGTGCTGGAACGGTATGATTATATTGTAGGGGACTGGGGATACAATCAGCTTCGGCTCAAGGGCTTCTACCGCGATAATCACCCCAAGGCGACCAGAGATTCCAGCTTCTCGACATTGTCGGATTATATTAATGAATATTGTAATTTTGGTTGTGCGTATTTTGTTCTTCACAAAAGCAAGGAGATCAAGGATCCCAAGGAATTAAGGGAGCTGAAGGAGACGCTGAACCAGGAAGCAGCGGCGGCTTCCAGTGAGGAGGAGCCGGGGGAGGCTTCGGCACCGTCGGCCAAGGTCATGGCAGCATCACCCCGGGAGGATTTATCGCGGGTGACTGAAAAACCCCCTTCCCGGAATCAGGAGCGGGAAGTGAAGGAAGGGACCGAGCCGCAGTCCCGCTCCAAGAATGGCAAGGAGCCTCGGGAGGGACGAGAGTCCCGAGGCGGAAGGCCGCAAAAGCCCTGGAAAGACGCCAAGCCGAGGGAAGGCAAGGAACGACGGGACCGCAGAGAGGCGCGTTCTGCCTCCAAGGCGAGCCGGAGCCAGGATCCCCAGAACTAAAGCGAAGACGCATTGCCGCTGTCTGACAGTCCATAAATAAAATCACGAAACATAAAAGTGGAGATCCCGGGACAAGCCCGGGATCTCCACTTTACTTTTATGTCTGGCAGCCGCACTAGCCAAGGAATGCATCACGTACCCGATTCCAGAATGGAAACGGCCGGTAGCGGGCAAAGCTGACCTGCTGCTCGGCGACCTGACAGCGCACAGAGATGAGGTCATCAATCGGAATATTGTTATGATCCACCGTTAACAATAGCCGCTGGTCCTTGCGGGAGAAAATATCGCAATGATGGTGCTTTGGCAGCAGCAGCGGCGACCCCAGTGTGCGGAAAATCCGATTGTTAATGGATGCAATTTCCGCAATCTGCAAGGCATCGATGGAAGGATGCACCATGGCGCCGCCGACACTCTTGTTATAAGCTGTACTGCCGGATGGGGTGGATATACAGATGCCATCGCCCCGAAACATCTCGAACGTGACATCATTGATGTCGATCTGGGCAACGACCGTTCCATCGACACCCTTGAGCGTAAATTCATTCAACGCAATATAAGAGGCAGAGCCGGATTTCTTGTGGATTTCCAGCTGAACCAAAGGATATTTAACGAAGCGGGGCTTCGTTCCCTTCGGCTCTCCTTCCCCGCTCATCATATCAACAAGCTTCTCGATTTCATCGGCTTTCCAGTCTGCATAGAAGCCCAGATGCCCAGTATGCACCCCGACAAAAGCGAGATCGGGAATCCGGTCAATGAACGTGTGAAAGGCATGCAGCATGGTGCCATCTCCACCGATAGAAACTACGATCTCCGGGGATTCCGCGTCCAGCTGAAAGCCCCGTTGTCCCGCCAGCTTATGAAATTGTTGACTTAATTCGACTGACAAGGGATCACCGCGGTCCAGAACATAGTATCTCAAGTCGATAAGCTCCTTTAAAAAGATTATATAACGATGATAATCAATCCTGTGACAGAAAACAATGCTTCACGATTTCAATTTGCGCAATTTACGCGAGATCCAATACACCGCCTCTGTCATAATCACAACACCTAACAGCAATGTGAGCAGCAGGCTAAACCAGGCCATGTAATGGGTATAACCGCTCAGAGCCCCATCAGAAACAGGAACTGGCGTGAATACAGGCTCGGCTTCTCCCATAAATGGACCCCATAAGATCAGCACGGCGGTGAAAGCCATGGCCCCATGAAGAAGCCTGGCCCCCATAAAGGGCAAGTAACGCAGATTGGTGGAATGAAGGATACTGGCAATTTGGGCATGCACCGAAAGGCCTCCCCACGACAGCACGAAAGCAGCCACGGCAGCCTTATAGATCAAAGGTACAGCTTCGCCAGCGCCTCCAGCATATTTAGCCCCCAGTGTGACCTCGAATAAGCCTCCCATAAGGGCCATGCTGAGCTGCTCGGGAGCGCCCGCTGCCAGCAGCAGCTGGCCAAGCACCGCATTGATCGCAGACAGAACACCAGCCTGGGTCCAAAGCTCCAAAAATACAGAAAAGAAAACGACGAGTCCGCCAACGACCACCATCAGCTGCAGCGAGGACTGAATGGCTTCTGTCAGCAGCACACCCAGCGGTCGACCGTCAGCGCTTCTGGCCGCATGCATGTCCAGGACGGCGCGCTTAAGGCGGCTGCCCTTCATGCTGTGCTTCTGCGCGGGAGAAGAGGACGAGCTTTGATCGCCATGAAATCGCATCAGCAATCCGACGAGCAGTCCGCTTCCGTAATGAGCGATCGCCAGAATGAGTGCCAGCTCGGTGCTGTGAAAAAAGCCGACAGAGACAGCGCCGATTAAAAAAATAGGATCTGAGGAGGTGGTGAACGCGACCAGGCGCTCTCCTTCTTCCCGCGTAATCATCTTCTGCTCCCACAGCTTGGCCGTCAGCTTGGCGCCTACCGGGTAGCCGGACACGTAGCCCATAGCGGCGACGAAGCCGCCGCAGCCGGGAATGCGGAATAAGGGCCTCATCCAGGGATCCAGAAGGGTGCCGATCAGATGGACCACGCCGAAGCCAAGCAGCACCTCCGAGATGACGAAGAACGGAAAGAGGGAGGGAAACAGAACGTCCCACCATATGGAAAGTCCGCGTACCGCAGCTTGCAGAGCAGACTCCGGAAATATTGCCATCAGAAGGATGAGGCTGAGCATCAAGGCCGTAAATATAGGAAATCCGAGCTTTTTAATAGGCATGATGCACTTGAATCCCCCCAGTAAAGACAGTAATAGGTCCCATTGCAATCATGGGAGGCTCTGATCCACTGTATGCAGTTATGAGGACAAACAGTACAAAAAGACCTAGAAAGCGGTTACAAAAAAGCTTTATTTTTGTGAGTATTATGCTATAATTAAAACCATCAAAGCACATCTTAAGTAACGATGAAACAGAGATGGAGTGATGATTATGAGTATAGTGACCGGATTGCTGGTATGCGCGTTTGTTTATGTGATACGGGCTTCGCTGGGTCGTCAAAGTGAAGAAGACTGGAGAAGCTACTGATAAGGAGCAAGGGGCTAAACATTGAGTTTAGCTCTTTTTTTGTGTCCGGGGTACGGTTAGACGTTTGCGGCAGGTTTGATATAATGAGAAGCATAACGAGTTGTGTGAAAGACAGGAGATGATATATACCATGGATCCAAGTCTTAGTCTGTATGACCAGCTGGGAGGAGCAGAGGGAGTTCGTGCTTTAGTGGAGGCATTCTATCCTAGAGTACAGCAGAATGCCGTGCTGGCGCCTCTGTTTCCTGAAGATATCGAGCCGGTTATGGAGAAGCAATATATGTTTCTGAGCCAATTCTTTGGCGGGCCTGCTTTGTTCTCGGAAGCCTTTGGCCATCCTATGATGCGAGCAAGGCATATGAAGTTTACCATCACGGATGGACATGCCGATGAATGGCTGCATTGCATGGCTCATGCCCTGCGGGATGTAGGTATTCAAGAACCGCTGGCCAGCTTCGTGCTGGACCGGCTGTCCGGGCCTGCCCGGCATTTTGTGAACAGCTATTAATGCGCGAACGCGCGGGGGACAGGGATGTCATGAGCATGGCAATGGAGCCGCTGTATAAAATTAAAGTAGCATGTCCTTATTGTGAGCATGAGTTTGAGACCTCTAGGGTTCGGCCCAGCCTGAAGAAGGCGTACCGGAGTGATTCAGATTTCTGCGGTTATTACAAAAATGAGAATCCGGACTTCTACGTCGTCCGGGTATGCCCCTCCTGCGGATTCGCCTTTACCGAGCATTCTGTGACCAGTCTGAATGACGCGCAGCGAGCCGCATTTCATGATCAGGTCGGAAGGCGCTGGAATACGCGGGACTTCGGCGGGGCGCGGAGGCTGGAGGAAGCGCTGGAAACGTACAAGCTGGCTCTGCTGTGTGCCCAGGCCATCCGAGAAAAGGACAGGATTGTGGCGAGCCTGCTGCAGCATATTGCCTGGCTGTACCGGTATCAAAATGATGCGGAGCAGGAGCAGCGCTTCCTGGAGTACAGTCTGGAGGCGTATGTTCGCTGCTATGAATATGAAGGCTTTACTGGAAATGATGCGCGGCTGCTATATCTGATCGGAGAGCTTAACCGCAGGGTCGGCCGATACCGGGAAGCCGTGCAATGGTTCTCCAGAGTCGTACAGGATCAGAAAATTACCGATGCCGCGATGATCCGCGCCTCCAGAGAACAATGGGCTCTGCTCCGGGAGCAGATGATGGCCGAGGGGACACAGCGGGAGACGGATGCTCCGGCTTCGTCTTAATCTCGCGGTCGGTGCACGAGACTACCTTAGAGCCTGATCGGTCAGAATATAATCTCCATCGCTGTCCACCACGGTAACCTTATTGTGGCAGCAGGGGAAGATGAGCAGCTTCTTCTTGCCCTCCCGTACGCTGATGAGCTCCTTCGGCTTCATGGGCAGCAGCACATTGTCGGCTCCGCAGAAAGGACAGCTCTGGACGTACACATCCTTGGAGACGACGTCATAAGGCCATGTGTTGGAAAAAGGGATCATGATTCCTTCCCGTCCTTGTTCTCCGGGCTTTCTTGATCCGCCTCATTGTCGGATTGGGAGAGCTCGGCGATTTTTTGCATGAGGATATGCTGGGGCATATGCATCAGGTTCTCGAGCGGAATCCCGAGCTTTTTCGATAAAGCTAGCGCCGTTTCGGCGGATATTTGTAAGGGTCTCATCATGATCGCTCCTTCGTTGTTTAAGATTGCTAAGCACTTCTATTAGTTATACACTGATGAATCCAATTTGGAAAGGTTGATGAACAGGATGAAGCATCCGTTGCGCCAGACATGGGATCTGGATACGATATTTCCGGGAGGCTCAGCCTCCAGTGAGTTTGAAGCCTTTATCCAAGGGCTGGAGCAGGATATCAAGCTGCTTCAGGAGCAAGTGAAGTCGGCATCCATACCACAGACACTGGAGGAAGCAGCCGGACTGGAGGGCATTGTGGAGCTGCTGGAGCAGTGCACGGCCAAGGGCAGTGAAGCCCGCTCTTTTGTCAGCTGCCTGTCTGCACAGGATCAAAGCGATAAGAAGGCCAACCAGTTATCGGGCCGAATCACGGGTCTTCTTGCTTCCTTTCAGAGTGCTGCAGTACAGTTCAGTACTTTACTGCGTGATATTGACGATACCTTGTTTCATGACTGGATGGCTAAGGATAACATGGCACCGCTCTCTTTTACCTTAAGTGAAAGCCGCAGCCGGGCCCGGGAGAAGATGAGTCCTGAGCTGGAAAGCCTAGCCCTGTCTTTGTCTGTAGACGGCTATCACGGATGGGGAGATTTCTATAACACCATTGTGAGCCATATTCAGATTCCTTTTGAAGAGAATGGTGAACTGCGTATGCTCTCCGCAGGCCAGGCTGCCAATAAGCTGAGCCATCCCGACAAGGAGGTTCGCAGGGAAGTATTCCAGAAATGGGAAGAGGCCTGGAGTGCCTCGGAAGACTATTGTGCTGATACATTAAACCATCTGTCCGGGTTCCGACTCAAGCTGTATGAGGCCCGCGACTGGGACCAGGTGCTGAAGGAGCCTTTGGCAGTTAACCGGATGTCGAAGGAGACGCTGGATGCGATGTGGTCCGTCGTGCAAAGCACGAAACCGCTGCTGGTGGAGTTTCTGAACCGCAAGGCCCAGCTGCTCGGTATGGACCAGCTCTCCTGGGAGGATGTAGATGCACCGCTGCAAACCTCGGAAGTCAAGATCAGCTACGATGATGCTGCGGAAAGCATCGTCCGCCAGTTCCGTGCCTTTAGCCCGAGAATGGCGGATTTTGCCCAGATGGCCTTTGATAAGAACTGGATTGAGGTGGAGGATCGCCCTGGCAAGCGCCCTGGAGGCTTCTGCACCTCACTGAAGCACAGCAATCAGACGCGGATTTTTATGACCTACAGCGGCACGGCCTCCAATGTATCTACCTTGGCTCATGAGCTGGGGCATGCGTATCATCAGCATTTGATGACCGAGCTTCCGGTACTGAACCAGAGCTATGCCATGAATGTAGCTGAGACAGCCTCGACCTTTGCGGAGATGATTGTGTCCGATGCCCAGGTCAAAGGAGCTCAGCAGGAGGAGGAGCGTTTGGCGCTCTTAGAAGAAAAAATTAACCGCAGCGTGGCATTTTTTATGAACATTCATGCCCGGTTCTTGTTTGAAACCACGTTTTATGAGCAGCGCAAGCAGGGCATCCTGACGGCGTCCGAGATCAGCAATCTCATGGAGCAGGCTCAGAAAGAAGCTTACCTGAATGCATTGTCCGGCTATCATCCGCATTTCTGGGCCTCCAAGCTGCACTTCTATATTACAGGCGTGCCGTTCTACAACTTCCCGTATACATTTGGGTATATGTTCAGCGCCGGCTTGTACGCACTTGCTTTGGAGCAGGGCGAAGCTTTTGCTGAACGATATGATGCATTGCTGCAGGATACCGGCATACTGCCTGTGGAGGAGCTGGCGCAAAAGCATCTGGGCGTAGATCTGACACGTCCGGATTTCTGGCAAAAAGCAGCTTCATCTTGCGAGCAGGATATTCGTCAATTTCTGCAAATGACTCAGAATATGGTGTAGAATGATGATTTAAATATGAAAGCGGTATGCAGGAGAGGTCACTGGCTGGCCTCTTTTTTTTGTCATATTAAAGAATAAAATGACATAAAAAAACGAAATATGAATGTGTTAAATATGAAAAAGTAGGGATATATACCCAATTATGTTGTAAATTGTTGATGGATTTTGAAGCTTGTCCTATAATGAGTCACAAGCCCTAGTAAAAGGCTGAAATACCTAATCATGATAGGAATGGAAAGGGGGAGGAAGATGATAAGATTAGAGCAGTTATCTCTTGCAAGGCAGCTGGATCTCGTGTTTAAGGAGCTGGAGGAGGAATTGGCCGGACTGAACTCAGGTACCGTGTTTGTGCAAATACGAAACAATGTCATTGGCAAATTCGGTATTCGCCATAATCCGCTTGCAGGCCGGAACGGTGTAATAACACCAGCGGGCTGCGGCTTGACACCGGTGCAGCAAAGCTCTTTTCGCAGCATGGCACTTGAGAGCCTGAATCATAAGCGTCGCTGGACCCATGGCGAGATCAGCTATGAGTTCACCATTCAGCAAGGCATCGTGCTCGTGGATGCGGTACTGGAATCTAATTACAACATGGCAAACATGATGATTCGTTATAGCAGGCCGGCTGTATCCGATGCAGCTGCAGAATATTGATTTAGCCCTTATTTCTTTTATTATGTACATACGAAAGAGGCGGATCTTTGGGGAGAAGACCGCCTCTTTCTCATTCTCATCATCTGGAGGGAAGAGAATCAATTACGAGTTAGAACGACCCGACAATTGCTGCTCTGCCATTTGTACCAGACGCTTTGTGATGTATCCTCCCAAAGAACCGGTTTCACGGGAAGTGTAATGACCCATGTAACCGTCTTGAGGAATACTTACGCCCAGTTCTTGTGCAGCCTCATATTTCATTTGCTGCAGACCCGCATTAGCTTGAGGAACAACCAGGTTGTTCGAGCTTCTGTTACGGCGACCTTGTCCGTTTTGACCCATGCCCATCTCTGTCACCTCCTTCATTGCTGATGAGGATATTATGGTTGAAAGTCCTGCTTCTCATGCGCTATAGAGAGAATCAGAAGTCTGGTAATATTAGCCGTTCATGAAATAAGCTGCCCTTCGCGAGTGTGAGACCGCAAGGACAGCTAAATCGTTGAAAGGCTTCAGACTATGAAGAGGATTCCGGGCGGCGGATCTGAAGCGTGGTTACGAGCTCTACCGAAGAGCCGGGAAGAAGCTCAATCAGGCCTGTCTCTTCCTTGCTCAGTGGCAGGTTCGGTGCATTAGGCAGCCACGTATAGGGCTCTATACATAAGAAGTCCTGCGCTTCGCCCTTCGTATACAGCACCCAGTGCTTGAATAAGGACGAATCTCCAGAGTAGTGAAGCGTATACCCGTCATTTCGGGTAAGAACAGCTTCAGCAGGCTGATTCTCCTGAAGCTTGAATATCGTATCCAGATTCGAGCCGGCAAGGCTCATTCCATGTTGTAACTCGGCAAGCTCATGAAGGGGGACGGTGCCGCCGGTGGGAACCTGCTCTTCATCCAGCTCGCAAATATGATCTACCGGAAGCCTTAGCTGCCAGTTCTGGGGGCTTCCGTCCAGCAGAAACCACGTATGATATCCCATTCCGAAAGGAACCGGTGAAGTTCCCAGATTGCTCACGCGTAGCCGCTGCTGCAGCGTCGTTCCTTGAAGATGAAACACCATTTGCAGCTTCAGGGGCTCCGGGAGCTGCTGCAGCCAATGAGGGTCATCGCTGGTATGAAGCTCTGTTGTCACGGAGCAGCCTTCCTCGTCTTCCTCAATATCACTGACGCACCAGGCCTGAGTCCGGTGCAGGCCATGTATATGATTATCGTTGACTGTATTCTGATCAAACTGATAATCCTGCCCGGCATATTGGAAGCGTCCTTTGGATATTCTTCCGGGCGGAATCAGCAGGGGCATGCCGAAATGGTAAGGTTTTTGCAGATAAAATGCCAGCTCGCTTTCGTCAGGTCTGCGAATAATCTGGCGCTCTTCGTGCAGGTCATTGATTCCGATCACATTGTTTCCGAGTCTGGGCAGAATTGTAACCTCGAGACTGCCGCTGTTAAGAGTATAGGTATCATAATCATTCCACTGACCCTTGGTCACCTGATTCATATCGATGCTCCTTCACCACATGGTTTCTTGCTCATTATATTCATCATTGTTCCATCATAACAGATTCGTTAGAAATGGCGGAAGCCCAAATGCACGGCTGGAGGATTACTCTTTGCCGGACCGGCGCAATCTTGCTTTGACGATAAAGCCCCATCCAATGTTCAGGATGGTCAGCACCCCTAAGCCTAGTGCAGCCCATATATTATGACTGAGCATAATGGAGGCGGCAGCCATCAGAACGATGGAGGAAGATGCAAACCACAGCGACAATCCCTTTCCCATATCCTATGACCTCCCTATAAATAATAATGTGAATTTCCCGTATAATGCTGCGAAGAGCGAGACATAATAAGCTTGCAAGCTTGCAAAAGACACAGACATCATTGAAGGGAGATATGTACAACATGGCACAAAGAGGATCCCGCAGTAATAATCTGGTTGTTCCCCAAGCGAGCGCAGCCTTGCAGCAGCTGAAGATGGAGGCCGCGCAAGAGCTGGGCGTCACAATTCCACAAGACGGCTACATGGGTCATTACACATCCCGTGAGACTGGTTCTTTGGGAGGATATATCACCAAGCGCCTCGTCCAATTGGCAGAGCAATCGCTTTCCGGACGCAGCAGTCAGTAACTTTATCAGGACTTGTGCATACCGCCCGAAGCGTCACGCTTCGGGTTTTTTGCTGCCCGCTAAATTGGGCTGCCTAGACAAATTGTGCCGTAATAGAAACGTTCCGTCAAGGACGAAAGCGTATAAAAGATGTCACGAAATTGTCATAGGAAGTTTGTCCGCCGGACTGTTTTCCCTGCCACAGGCTGCCTCCGTTATGGTACACTTTAATCCGTACATATTGTCACTTTAACGGTTAAGGAGAGCACATGATGTCGAATTTGCTTCAGAAATATAAATGGACCTGGCTAATTCTAGCTGTCTGTCTGATTGCGGCAGGGGCTTTATTGTTCAGTACTCTAGGTATTGGAAAAAGCAAGCTGCCGGTGATGGGGCAGGTAGCCGACTTCCAGATGGAGAATGTGGACGGATCGACGGTGACGCTGGATGATACGAAGGGAAAGGTGAGGCTGATGTATTTTTACTTCACCAGCTGCCCGGACGTATGTCCGCCAACCACCATGGTGTTATCTCAGGTTCAGAATGAGCTGAAGAAGGAGGAGGGCTTGTTTGGAGAGAAAGCTGCAATCCTGTCCTTCTCCTTCGATCCCGAGACCGATACCCCCGAAAAAATCAAAGCCTTCGGTGATCAGTTCTTCGCTGATTACAGTGGCTGGTATTTCCTGCGCGGCGACCAGGAGGAAACGCGGGATCTGATGCAGGGCTCGTTCAAAATACCGTTAATCGGGAATGAAACGAGTAATTTTTCTCATGGTAACCGGATTGCTCTGGTCGATGGAGATCACAATATCCGCAAGCTGTACGACGCCACTGATCCTATGCAGGTCAAGGTGGAGGACATCGTCAAGGATCTCAAGAGCCTCGTTCAATAAATGATAAAAGGACGGTTCCTTTAGAGGATCGTCCTTTTTCTCTTAATGGGAGTCATGCTGGCTGTCCCACGAATTACCGGGCAGCATCTCGGGAGGATATACAATATACTCTTCAAGACCCGCCTTCTCCAGCTGGGCAACCAGGTACTCATCGGGAGTCCCCTCTACACCGGCATAACCTCTGCGGGTATAAATATGCTCAGCATCGGGGAAGGAATCCCGAAGTATGCCGCGAATTTTTTTGCCGGAGCTGTCATTGTCCATAAACAGGTATACGTCCTCATGACGAATTTGCTTGTGAAGGGTTTCAAGCCTGGTTGTATTCAGGGTGCCAAAGGTGCATACAATTTCAATCTCCGGTGTCAGAAGGCGGCGAAGCCGGCTCCGGTCGTTCTTCCCCTCTACAATAATGAAAATCGGCAAGGCATCCACCTCCAATGTTTATTTGGCAAGAAAATGGAAACACACATTCCCCGGGAAATGAACGATATATGTATATTGTAACGTTCTGCCTGTTTTTAATGCAAAAAAGGCAGCATGAAAGGCTGCCCCCAGCGGGACAGCCTGCAAAGCATGACTACCGTTCTGTTGATGAAGCAGAGACCTCCATAAAGCTGAGGATCAGCTTAGTAGAACAGACCGCTCAAGATGATGACCAAGAGGATATAGAGCACCAGGATCATGCCGACAGAAGTACCGACACCGCCGCAATAAGCAGCTGCTTTGTTGACGTGACTCATTTTGTTTCACCCCTTCATTCGGTTCGTAATCATGGTAGTAGTTATGAGCTGTACTTTATAGTATGAACAAGGCGCTGAGACGACTGTGCTCCAGCCTAATAAAGCAAGAAGAAGCTACAGCTGTATCCCCGAGGGCATGACCTTGGCGGAATTCTGTTTGCCGGTTAATAAACCGATCAGAGCTGCCATTAACAGCAGAAAGGCTATAAAGTAAGGAGAAGTATGTCCCCGGAGCTGTCCGGCTGCCACAGGTCCTGCGAAGGAGCCAATCGACATGGCAATGGATTGATAAGAGAACACCCTGCCAAGCGCTGCTCCTCCGCTGCGTTCAATAAACAGAGAGGAAAGGGCTGGGAACAGAAGTCCCTTGGCCATCCCCAGCACTAGCAGGATGCCAATAAGCGGCAGTGTGTGTGCGGCGGCCAGCGCGTAGAAGCAAAGCGCCAGGATGAACATGGCGACGGCCACTCTTTTGCCGGGGGAATATTGGTTCAGAAACAGCATGCTGAGCGTCACTAGTGCGCCCATGCTGACGGCGGAGAATAAAATCCCGGTGGACAGAATGCTGGCATGCCCGCCGGAACGCAGCGAGATTTCAAAGAAGAGCATTCCCTGGCAGCAGGCAATGGTAAATGGAACCATGTACAGGCGGAGGCTGAAGGGAAAGCTTTCCTGCGGCAGCGGCTCGGCCTTTGCGGTCACTTTCTGCGGTAGACGTGCTTTCGTCGGGAGCCGGGCAGGACGCGGCACAGTCAGAAAGGCGATTACACCTGTAAAAATAAGCAGCCACCCGAGACCCACGAAGGTACCGCTATATCCGCTTTGGGCGACGATGATGGCCCCGGCAGCAGGAGAAAGCACAGAGGCGAGCGTATGGACGACCCCGTGCCCGGACATATATTTCCCCTGGGTTACGGGATTCACGGATAACGAGGCAAGGAGTGCCAGACAGGCTGGCGACAGAAAAGCAAGCACAAAGCCGCTGATCGACCGCAGCAGCAGCAGCTGCCAGGGCAGTTGGACATGAGCCTGAAACAGAAGAATGATTCCCGCTGCCGTTAAGCTGAAAATAATGTAGCGCCGGCTGCCATGGCGATCAATCAGGCTGCCCGCCAAGAGGTTGCCGGGCAGGTGAGTGAGTGCATAAATGCCCATCATCCAGCCGATGAAAGCCGGTGCCGCTCCCAATGACAGGGCAAAAGGTGTCAGCACGGGATGCTGGGCATGAAGATCGAAATAAGCCAGGAACAGAAACAGATATAGCCACAGGGCCGTTTTCACATTGAGGCACCTCCAAGCCGCAGGGAATAAAAAACCAAGCTGTACTACTTGTACGCGGAAATGTCCAGGCTTATGCCTCCCTCGCCGTTCCCTGCGTCTGGCTGACAGAGAGGGAGGCAATCATGTATACTAACATAAGTACGGCTCATAGGAAGATTACGGGCATACCGATAGGAGTGAGAGGGTTGGATACACAAGTATGGCTTGAATTTCTAGAGCAGAACTGGCTAATTATTGCGATTGGCTTGATTGTGCTTCTGATTGTAGTGAATGTAGTCAAGACCATGGTGAAATGGCTGCTTGTGATTTTGATTGCTGGCGGTCTCTTGATTTACAGCGGAATATCGCTGGATCGAATCGGGGAGGTCGTGAGTACGGTCAAGAATGAGACCGTGGATACGGTCAAAGCCGAGGCCATGACGCTGATGATGAAAGAAGCGAAGGAAGCACAATATACATCGAACAAGGACGGCACCTACAGCATCAAATCCCCGAATCTGGAGCTGAAGGGAGAAAGCGGTGCGAATGAGGTCGAGGTGACCTTTCGGGGAGTGCCTGTGGGAACCTGGGACGTGAATCAAAGCATCCAGGAATACATCGGTCAAGCGAAATTAAACAGCACAGAATGAGGCAGAAGGAGGAAGGATATGCTTTCGGCTTGGAGTGACAGTCTGCGGGAAGGCAATGCCGTTACGATTTTGCTGCTGCTCATTGCTGTGTTCTCTCTGGTGCAGGGCTGGAACCGGGGAGCGTCGCGATCAGCAGGCAGGCTGGCTTTTTTTCTGGGAGATACGCTAATGCGTGTCGTGGGCCTGGGAATCTCGGTTCTGTTTACCCTGTCTGTATCTCCTCAGGCCGCAGCCTGGCTGCAGGATCTGGCTGAACGCATGCCGGCAAGGGAGCTCAGCTTCTGGGAGCAGATCTGGTTTACAGCCGTGCATTCTCTGGCGAGCTTTCCGCTGCTGCGGTTTGCGGTTCTGTTCATCATAAGCTACGGCATCATTCTATCTTTGCTGCGCCTGCTGGCAGCCTTAACCATTGGAGGCTTGTCGTCATCAGGCAGAGAGAACACCCGCAACAAAGAGGGCTCGTCCTCCCTGATCAGCCGCTCGGCGGGAGCGTTAATCGGGGTCCTGCTGGGGGCGGCGCGCGGAATGATTATTATTGCCCTGTTATTTATTTGCGTCAGCCTGAACCCGGCCAGCGAGTTCAGCCGCTATGTAGAGGCTTCGCCGCTGTATAAGCAAGGTGCGCAGGCAGTCATTGAGCCATTGTCCGGCTCCCTGGTGCAGCGTCAGCTTCCGGTGTTTAAGCAGTCCGTTCAGAAAGAGCTGAACGGTATTATGCAGAAAAAGTACGAGGTCATCGATCATGCTATCCCTGAAGGCATTGAACAGACGGCAGCTTACATCACTGAGGACGCAGTCACGGATGAAGAGAAGGCCAGGATGATTTATGACTGGGTAGGCACGAGAATATCCTATGATTATGATAAGGTTGAGATGTATGAACAGCAGCGGATCTGGAAAGAGCAGACTCCTCAGGATACGTATGACACGCGCCTGGGCGTATGCATAGACTATGCCCGCCTCTACGCGATGATGGCCCGTTCGCAGGAGCTACAAGTCCGCGTAGTGACCGGGGGAGGCTACAACGGAGAAGGCGGCTTTGGCCCGCATGCCTGGAACGAGGTGTATTTGTCAGAGCAGGACAAGTGGGTGCCGCTGGATCCAACCTGGGCACCGAGCGGAGATTGGTTTAACCCTCCGCGTTTCTCCGAAACGCATATCAAGGAGGAAGTGTTCTAAAGAACACAGGCTACAGCAAACAAAGGGGTGAGAGCAAAGGTGGGGCTTTTTAAACGGGACCCAAAGCGCAGAGAGGAAGAGGAAAATGCAGGGCGTCAATTTAACATGCGCATCAACATTTTTTTCTTCAGCACTTTTATTATTTTCAGCGTCATCATTGTACGCCTTGCATTTTTACAATTTGTCGAAGGGCCGGAGCTGACCCAGCAGGAGACGGGGGGACGAACGAAAAATTACCCGCTCAATCCGATCCGGGGCAGCATTCTGGATGCAGCCGGCACGCCGATTGCTTACTCCAAGCCATCCAATGCCCTGTACGTCACGCTCCTCAAAAACTATAACAAGAACTCTCCTGCCGGAGAAAAGAATCGTCCGGAAATCGAGGCGTTCGCAGAACAAATGGTAGAGGCATTCAACAAGCATGGCGAGCCGGATGCCAAGCTGACGGTGGAGGAGGTTATCGCTCTGCTCGATCTGGAGTCGAACCGGCAGCATGGTTACGAGCCCCGCCGTATCAAGGGTGACTTGACGGACAAAGAGGTTGCGTTCTTTATTGAGAACAAGCAGCAATTTCCGGGGGTGGAAATTGTAGAGGAGAATGTCCGCTACTATGACACCGATACGGTTGCGGTGCAGGCTGTCGGCTACCTCAAAAAGTTCAGTGGTCAGAAAAGCCTGGATAAATATGCAGCGATCGACAAGAAGAACAGTGATCGGGAACCAGGGCTCACCTATATGGAATCCGAGCTCGTCGGTGTCGACGGACTCGAGCTGATGTTTCAGGATGCGCTCCGCGGCAAAAGCGGCTATATGAGCATACCGATCAATCCCCAGAATATGATTGACGGTGTGCCGTCACTGATGCCGCCGGAGAAGGGGTATAATGTGTACACCACCATCCATAAGGATATTCAAATGGAGGCGGAGCAGGCGATTGTAGATCAGTTAAAATGGCTTCGCACGACGCCGTTCTCCGGTGAGACGCATCCAGAGGCCCAGACAGGCTATGCTGTGGCCATGGAAGTCGATACGGGAAACATCGTAGCCATGGCCAGTATACCTGACTATGATCCGAATGTATGGAAGGACGGAACCCAGGACTGGGACCATGTGACAGCTCATTACAAGAACGGGACTATTACCCCTTACGGCAGCGGGCGTTCCAAGAACGGTCTGGATTCCGTTCCTTGGCTAGGCTCTACGATTAAGCCGCTCAGTGTATTGATCGGCCTGCAGGAAGGCTTGTTTGCTGCCAACGATTATTATTACGATCAGGGCTTTGCTCAAATCGGCAAGGATGAACGTAAGGTCAGAAACTCTCTTAGCAAGGTGCTGGGTTCGATTAACGGAGCGGTCGCTATTGAAAAGTCCTCTAACGCCTTCATGATTGATATGGTCGGAGAGAAGCTGTTTAATAAGTACGGCGCTTCGGGAATAGAGGTCTGGGATAATTATATGAAGCAGTTTGGACTGGGCGTCTCCACACAGTCCGGCCTGCCTAAAGAGTTTCTTGGCAAGATCGATTACGATAACATCGAACAGGCCGGCAGTGCGATGGCGGCTCTGTCTTTCGCCTCCTTCGGACAGTCCGGAGGGTATACAACGCTGCAGCTGGCACAGTATACAGCTACTATTGCTAATAAGGGAGAGCGCATCAAGCCGCAAATGGCGCTGAAGATCGAGAATCAGGACGGGCAGGTCATTCAAACCTTCAAGCGGCAGGTACTGAATACCGTCGAATTCGAGGATAAGCACTGGGATGAAGTTATTAAAGGCATGAATACGCAGGGGCTTTCCTCCTTTGAGGGCTTTGGTTATGATTTTGCCCGCAAGACAGGAACCTCGGAGATGGTCATATACGAGAACGGCGAGGCTAAGTTTACAGACAACGGTGTCTTTGTGGCCTTTGCGCCCAGAGACAAGCCGAAGCTCGCGGTGGCTGTCATCGTTCCGGAAGGCGGCTTCGGATCCTACAGCGCTGCACCTATCGCTCGCAAAATTTTTGACGCCTACGATGAGGTTTATGGCCTGGACGGCACCCCGCATCCCAAAGTGGAAGGGACTGAGGGGGAAGGTGAAGCGGCTGAAGAGCTGCAGGAAGAAGGAGCAGCACCAGCGGCAGAGGGAAATCCGCAGGAAGTCGCGGAGTAGCATCCCTTTACCCGCATAAGAGGATTCTTGCTCAGCGATGGGCAGGGGTCCTTTTTTGCTATGTTCCTGTGCGATGCACGGGGTGTCATTTGCAAGAGAGGCTCGGGTTTGTGATAAAATGTCCTTATGTTGAAGCAAGGAAGCTATTTGCGGAAGGGAGCGGTCATATGAGTTTAAAGTACCGGCTGCTGGCATTGGATATGGACGGGACACTGCTGACGGATGAGCATGAGATTTCGAGGGAAACGGTAAAGTGGATTAAGGAAGCGGTCCGGCAGGGCGTGCATGTCTGCCTGTCTACCGGCAGAGCCTTCAAAAGCGCTTATCCCTATGCACAGCAGCTGGAGCTCGCCACACCGATGGTGACGGTCAACGGAAGTGAAATCTGGAAAGCTCCCTACGATCTGTACCACCGCTCGCTGATGGATGTCAGTCTGGTCCGACAGATGCATGCCTTGGCTATGAAGACCGGTGCCTGGTATTGGGCCTATACGGTAGAACAGGTGTATAACCGGGACAGCTGGAGTGAGGCTCTGCACCAAACTTTAGAGGAGCAGGAATGGCTGAAGTTCGGATATTACACGGAGGACGAGGAGGTCCGCCATCATATTTTAATGTCATTGCAGGATATGGGCGGCCTGGAAATTACCAACTCATCACCGTTCAATCTGGAGATCAATCCGCTGGGTGTAAACAAGGCCGAGGGGATCAAGAAGGTGTGTCACCTGCTGGGGCTGGACATGTCGCAGGTGGTCGCCTGTGGAGACAGCCTGAATGACCTGGCCGCTATCCAGGCGGCGGGGCTCGGTGTAGCCATGGGCAATGCCCAGCAGACGGTGAAGGATGAAGCGGATCTCGTAGTTGCGGGTAATAATGAGGACGGCATCGCTGAGGTGATCCGAGATGTTATCCTGAGACAGGAGTGAGATCAGATGGATGTGTTAGGCTGGATTCTGGTAATTGCCTTGTTTGCCGTCGGCATGGCGGGGGCCGTATACCCTATTTTGCCGGGTGTGGTCGCCATTTATTTGGCACTGTTCGTATATGGCTGGTTCTTCACATTTCAGCATTACACCGTATGGTTCTGGATCATTCAAACGCTGATTCTGCTCGTGCTGTTCGTGGCGGATTACGCCGTCAATGCCTGGGGCGTCAAAAGGCTGGGCGGCTCTAAAGCCTCCATTTGGGGCAGTACGATTGGCCTGATCATCGGTCCGTTCGTCATCCCGGCTTTCGGCCTGATCATCGGACCCTTTATCGGTGCGCTGATTGGAGAGATGCTTGCCGGCTCGGGACCGGGCAAAGCGATGAAGGTTGGGGCAGGGTCGGTGCTGGGTCTGTTTAGCAGCATTCTGGTCAAAGTTATTTTACAGCTGGCCATGATTGTCATATTTTTTATTTGGGTTTTTTGATACGCCGTGAGGAAGAAAGAAGGGTGCTATTTTGGCAAAAGACAGCTTTATTAAAGGGACGATTATTCTGGCAGCGGCTGCCTTGGTGGCAAGGGTGCTCGGCATCGCGCAGCGGATTCCGCTGGAGCACCTGCTGGATGATATCGGCCAATCTGCATTTGCAAGTGCGAACAACATTTATTTGATTCTGCTCGCTTTAGCGACCGCCGGCGTGCCGAGCACGCTGAGCAAGATGGTATCCGAACGCTACGCGATGAACCGCCCGGCAGAAGCCAAGCGGGTCTATCAGGCTGCACTGTATTTCTCCGCCGGGGTCGGGGTCGTCATTACGCTGCTGCTCTTTTTCTTCGCGCCCTATTATGCCCGACTGACGAAGCTGCCGGAGGCAACTGCAGCGATCCAGGCACTTGCTCCGGCATTGCTGCTGTTTCCGACGATTGCGATGATGCGGGGGTATTTTCAAGGCCGCAACTTTATGACGCCCGGTGGAATTTCGCAAATTGTAGAGCAGATTGCCAGAGTGGTGACGGGCATCGGACTCGCATACATATTGATTCACTTTGGCTATAATGATCCGCTTGCTGCCGCGGGTGCTACCTTTGGCGGCGTGCTCGGCAGCCTGGCAGCCTTTGCCGTCATGCTGGCCTTTGCTCTGCGGCTGCGCCGTCAGGATAAGCTGAATCATGAGCTGGCCGCAGACACCACCATTCCGCTGGGAACGATCTATAAAGCGATATTTACGCTTTCCATTCCGATTGTGCTGTCCTCCGTGACGGTGCCCTCGGTGAACTTTCTCGATACCTCACTGGTCAAGCCGCTGCTAAACGGAGTCATTGGCCCTGAGGAAGCTACAGCAGCCCTGGCCGTGCTAGGCACGCGGGCTCAAAGCATTGCCGGAATCCCGCCCATCCTGGCAGTCGCGCTGGCGCAATCACTGATTCCGATTATTTCGGCTGCCTATGCCCGAAAAGACGAGCAGCATCTGCAGCATCAGGTTACGCTGGCGCTGCGGGTAGCGATTCTGTCCGGAATGCCGGTCGTGCTGGTTCTTGCCGCCGCCGCTTATTCCCTGAATGGATTGCTGTTTAGCTCCATCGAGGGCACCGGTATTATTATGATGCTTACGCTGACTACGATTTTTCAGATTACGATGGTTACCTCGGGCTCCATTCTGCTGGGAACCGGCAAAGCAAAAATCACAGTCAAGCACGTCATCGTCGGCCTGCTGGTAAAGCTGGCCGGCAGCTATCTGTTATCGCCGCTGCTCGGTATTTACGGCATCATTGCAGCTACGGCGCTCTGCTTCTTGGTGATCACGATTCTGAATGTGCGTACCATCAAGAGCATTGTCTCATTCTCCATTCTCGGCACCCGCTGGATCGCCTTTGGCATGACTGTGCTGATCGCTTTTGGCGCCGGCTACGGTACGGAAGGGTTTAGCCGCCAGCTGGTGAATGTGATGCCTGACCGCTTGGCCTTTTTGATTGTGTGCGCAATTGTTGGCATCGTGGTAGGTGCACTGTACCTGCTGCTCTTGATCATTCTCGGGGTTGTGCGGCAGGCTGAGCTCAAGGGGTATCCACGCGTGCTTCAAAAAGTACTGCGTCCGTTGATGCGGCTTGCGCCTTCTGCATTCCGCCAGAAAGGCTGATCAGGTATTTGGACCTTTCAGCCACCGGCCAGCGTCATGGGCCATGGAGGTCCGCTCCAGCGAAGAACGGTGGCGGTGGGTCATATCTACAAAATAGGGCAGTGACGGCTTGCTGACATGACGCAGCATATCCGGCTGCTGATACCAGTCATAACGGGGAATGCTTTCGTAATCCAGGTCTTCCCACACCTGAAGCAGCCGCGGGCTGTAGAGCCGCTGCCCGTCCGGCAGCCACTCGGACTGGAGCAGAGCCTGGCTTTCATCAGGGGCATCCATGGAGCCCTCAGCCTGATATGTGAATAGAGCAGGCCAATACTCTTCCCTAGAACCCAGGTGCGGGGTGCAGTTGACGAAATGCAAGGCACCTTCCAGCACACGCTTATATCCGAACAGCATGCCGTATAGAGATTTGCCGATCTTGATCCGCGAGGACGGGTCGGCAAAATGCTGCACGGTCAGGCCGATTAAAGGGCGCAGGGGAAGAATGGACTCTTTGTACAGCTCATGGCGGCAGCGACTGTCTCCCAGTGGAAACAGAATCTGATTCAGGCGGGTCCATTCATGAATTTTGAGGTAGGGATGCTGAAGCACCTGCTCACGGTAAAAAGGATGGGAGACCACCCGTCCTTCGATGTAGTTCTGCTCATTGATGATCAGGGCGACACTGAGCACTCCGCTGCTGCGTTCGATCCAGAACCGTTCCCAAAACGGCGTCATGAAGGCCGAAACATGAAACGAGGGCAGCAGGTGAAAGCAGCTCCGCTTCTGTTCACGGCTATATTTATACAACAGCAGCTGCGGATAGGCATCTTGAAAAATAAGCGCGTTGCACCGCTCCAGAAATCGGTACATGTTCAGCTTGAACGCGGCATCGGTCAAATCAGACATGAGCCCGCCCTTCAGATCCGTCATATTCCAGCCGGCATTTCTTGAAACCAGATGGGCCAGCAGAGCCCAGTGCAGCTCCGGAAATTCCAGATAGATCTCTAGATAAGCCTGCGTGCGTGTTACATTGCTTCGGTTCCGATCGGCAGTCATCTCCTGAATCCGCTGAATGAGCAGATGATCCGCCGTAACGAGGTCCTCTGCTTTGCTGCCCGGCAGCGGAGCATCGACTCCGGCCTGAAACCTTGAATGACGGGCGTCGCGTTCCCTCCGGCAGCCCTCAGCCGTGCGGTCGAGAATACACAGGATGCTCCTGACGCTTCCCTCGTTCCAATCCAGAGGAAGCTTGCTCCTGCGAAGCTCGCCGGAGTTGTGCCAGGATGCGGCTAAGCCGCTGACAGCCTCGGAAGCGGCATGAGGCAGGGCGCTCAGCATCGACCAAAGGGAGCCTGTCCGCTGTCTCCGCTGCTGTGGCATACCATGACCTTCTTTCGCAGTGTTCTTGAGTACCCATGTAGTATGCTCGCAAAATTTGACTTCCACTCTGACATTTGCTTCACTATTGTGGAGAGAGGAATTCACAGGAAAAGGGGAGTTACCTATGGAAAAAATCACGTCAAAAGCTGAGTTTCAAGTTGCGATCCAGCCCCCAAGACTGACCATTGCTGTTTTCAAGGCAGACTGGTGCGGTGACTGCAAATTTATCGATCCCTTCATGCCGGACCTGGAAGCCCAGTACAGCGACCGCCTGACACTGGTAGAGGTTGATGTGGATCAGGTGGGGGATGTCAGTCAGGAGCAGAATATCCTGGGCATCCCGAGCTTTGTGGCTTACACGGATGGCCGTGAGCTGGTTCGGTTCGTGAACAAGCTCCGCAAGTCGCGGGAAGAGATTGAAGCCTTCCTGCAGCGCGCCCTGGAGGTATACAACACGATCCACAAGTAAATGAGATACGAATAGAGCACTATTTCCTTGTAAAGAGGAGATAGTGCTTTATTTTTGAACATTTTGTCACAAACAAGCCATGACCCCGGCGCCATGATCCGCTATAATATAGATGGCGTGGGGAAACTTCATGCTCAGAATACGAAATATAAGGCAGCAGGTGAATAATTTTGAATAATAAACAGTTGAAATGGCTCAGTTATATAACGTGCCTCGTTATGTTTCTGGCGACCTTTGGCGGAATGGTGGTCACGAAGACAGACTCAGGCTTGGGCTGTGGGCAGGAATGGCCGTTATGCAATGGGAAATTTGTTCCCGCTTACACCCTGGCTTCTATGATTGAATACTCGCACCGCCTGATTAGTGGACTGGCTGGCTTGTCAGCGCTGGCTTCTCTGCTTGCCTTCGTTCGCTACAAGCGGCATCGCCGGGATCTGCTGGCGTACGTGGGGCTAACCTCCGTCTTTGTCATCCTGCAGGCTATTATGGGCGCAATGGCCGTAATGTCTCCGCAATCAGCGGCTGTGATGGCACTGCATTTCGGGTTTTCTCTCATTGCGTTCGCAAGCTCGGTGATGCTGGCCTTGGCTATGCGGCGGCTGGAGCATGAAGGTGATACGAAAGATTCCGAGCCATTGCCGCAGGTCAGCAAGAGGTTTCGGAATCTGGTATGGGCAACTGCAGTGTACTCCTACGTGGTAGTGTACATAGGGGCATTTGTAAGCCATACGGAATCCAGGGAAGGCTGCTCCGGGTGGCCGCTGTGTAACGGAGAGCTTATCCCGGAGCTTTCAGGCGGCGTTGGCATTGCCTTTATGCACCGCGTAGCGGCGGCATTGCTGCTGCTGACCATTGCAGTGATGGCGCATTTCGCTTTTTGGCGTCACCGCAATAATAAAGAAATTCAAATGCTGGGCGTTGCGGCCTTAGTGCTGTGCCTGCTGCAGGTGCTGAGCGGCGGAGTGCTGATGTCTACGATGCAGAATGAGGAGCTGTACATTTTTGCCGCTTTGGGTCATACCTTGCTCATCTCAGCGCTCTTCGGGGTTCTGGCCTACCTTAGTGTCCGGGTGTGGCAGCTGAGCCGGTCACGTCCTGCCCAGAAGGCAGATCAACAGCTTGCAACGGCAGCCTCATAAGATGTAGAACACATGCACGGTACCCAATAATCAATACGACAAGTCCTCGAGCTCCTCGGGGGCTTGCTTGTTCACCTTACGAATGAACAGGGACCCCTTAAGGACATTTTAAAGGTGGGGCTCCATATCCTCTCTGCAGTGGTTTAGTTCCTCCAGAGATCTGTTTATATTTAATAAAACATCGCTCGATACGCCAGCTGCCGCGTCTTATATGAACTTGAACTTGAACGTAGGGAGGTTACGCCATGCTTCGAATACTGCTTGGGGAGGAGCCTAGACTTAATCACGGGCTCATGGAAGATGCGATAGAAACCATGGTAACAACCACACAGCTTCTGCAGAAGGAAATTGACAAGAACCAAGACCCCACGCATGATTTCCGCAAGCTGGAGATTTGGACGCGCGGCTTGATTGTGTCCCTGGATGAGCTGGAGCAAAGCTGCTTTGCAGCAGGACATTTTCGTAAATCGGTCAAGGCAGGATATGTCGATGAGCTGTCCATTCAGGAGCAGGGAGAGTACGGCCGTTACGTTTACTTTTACAAAAATGCATTTATCCGGGTCTTCTCCATTCTCGACAAGCTCGGAACCGTGCTGAATGACCTTTATGATCTCAATACGTCTAAGGTTAAGGCGCATTTCAGTTATTTTACGGTGCTGCGGCAGTTTAAATATTTGAAAACCCATGAGGATTTATCCCGAGAGCTGGAAGCCATCAAGGACAGCTATCGCAATCCGATGTCCGTGCTTCGCAAACGCCGTAACGCCGAGGTGCACTACATGAATTCGGAGATGCAGGATGATCTGTGGCAGCGCCATAAGGGTCTCAACGACAAGGTGGAGCTGGAGGATCTGGATCAGCATCTGGATGATCTGAAACAGGGGCTGGATATGGTGTGCAAGACACTGGCTGCGTCCTATCACTACACCAATAAGCTCTGGTCTGAAAGAGGAATGAAGGCGTAAAGCGGGTTTAAATTTCCTTAAAATTCCTTTTGACTTTAGAATGAAAACGGCATATACTAACTATTGCATTCATGAATAGTTTCTGAAAACGATCAAATTATAATTTCATATCGATGTTTTCTTATCGAGAGAGGCGGAGGGACAGGCCCGATGAAGCCCGGCAACCGACTTCTGAGTCACGGTCAGCATACCGCGGGAATCAGAGGTGTCATGGTGCTAATTCCTTCAAGACTGAGCGACAGCGCAGTCTTGGCAGATGAGACAAGGCATCTTTCTTTCGTTAGCGAAGAGAGCCCTTTTTTGATTCTGCATCTGAGGAATCCATAGGGCTCTCTTTTTTTTTGGTTAAAATGAAGTGAAGGGAAGGAGTGTACAGCCTGTGATTGAGCTGAAGCAGCTTACGAAGCATTACGGTAAACCGGGTGCGTTGACAACCGCTTTGTCAGGCCTCGATTTATCTATACAGAAAGGCGAGATTTTTGGAGTGATCGGGCATTCCGGAGCTGGGAAAAGCACCTTGATTCGCTGCGTGAATCTGCTGGAGCGTCCGACCTCGGGAGAGGTCTGGGTGGGCGGTGTCGAATTAACAGCTCTCGGCAAAAAACAGCTGCAGGAGGAGCGCCGCCGTATCGGAATGATCTTTCAGCATTTCAATCTGCTCTCCTCAGCGACGGTGTATGACAATATTGCGTTTCCGCTTCGGCTGATCAAGACGCCCAAGGCGGAAATTGAACGGAAGGTCAGTGAGCTGCTGACGCTTGTCGGTCTGGAGGCGCATCGCAATAAATATCCCGCACAGCTGTCCGGGGGACAGAAGCAGAGGGTTGGCATCGCCCGAGCACTGGCCAGTGATCCTGAGGTGCTGCTATGTGACGAGGCCACTTCGGCACTGGATCCGCAGACGACGGATTCCATCCTGAAGCTGCTGCTGGACATCAACGAGCGCTTTCAGCTCACGATTGTTCTCATTACTCATGAAATGCATGTTATTCAAAGCATCTGTGACCGGGTTGCTGTCATTCATCAGGGCGGGATTGTGGAGCAGGGGCCGGTCACGGAAGTGTTTCTTCGACCTAAGCACGAGGTTACCCGTGATTTTATCCGGGAGGATCAAGGATTTATTCCGGAGGCGCTGTACGAGCAGGGAGCTTCTTCTCAAGGGTCCCACAGCCAGACAGTCAAAATTACGTTTCTGGGGCCAAAAACCTACGAGTCCACTCTATCCCAGACCGTGAAAGAAACCGGCGTCGCTTTTGCAATCCTGCAGGGCAAGATTTCAACGATCAAGGCAACCCCTTATGGCCAGCTGATCGTTCGATTTGAAGGCCAGCCGGAGGCGGTAGCTGCCACGATTGCGGCACTTCAGGCAGAAGGACTTGATGTGGAGGTGGCAGGCTGATGCTCGGATTGGATTTTACCCTGGTGGATTGGGAAGAAGTACTGACAGCCACGCTGGACACCCTGCGAATGCTTCTGGCTTCCTCCGTGTTCGCGGTGCTGATCGGCCTGCCGATCGGTGTGATGCTGTACATGTGGTCAAGATCCTCGTCAGGATGGGCGAGAGCAGGATACAGTGTTCTCTCCTTCGTAGTCAATATTTTGCGCTCCGTGCCATTCATTATCCTGATCGTGGCCTTGATTCCGATTACGAAAGTCATTGTTGGTCAATCCTATGGGGTGCTCGGAACCATTCCCCCGTTGGTGATCGGGGCAGCGCCTTTCTTTGCAAGGCTTGTAGAAACCGCACTGAGCGAGGTGGATAAAGGCGTTATTGAGGCCGCTCAGGCAATGGGCTCCTCAACCAAGCAGGTTGTGCTGAGAGTGCTGCTTCCGGAGGCCAGGCCAGGCCTGATCGCGGCGGTGACCATTACGATCGTGACTCTGGTGTCCTATACCGCCATGTCCGGTCTTGTCGGCGGCGGCGGGCTGGGGGATCTCGCGATCAAATACGGCTATAACCGCTATGAAACCGAAGTGATGCTCGTAGCGGTTGTGCTGATGATTCTGCTGGTACAGCTGCTGCAGATGGCAGGCGACCGAATCGTCCGGCATTACACCCGGAAGTAGGCATAAGCAGAAAAAAGTGAAATTTATAAATATTGGAGGATATAACGAGATGAAAAAATGGAATGTAATGATCTTGGCCCTGGCTATGCTTCTGGTGCTTGCGGCTTGCGGGACAGACACTGAAAAAGAAAGCACCGGCTCGGATGCCGGAGCTAAAGACGGAGCAGCAAGTGAAACCGTCACTCTGCGTGTAGGGGCATCGCCACAGCCTCACTCGCAAATTCTGGAGCACGTCAAGCCGGTGCTGGAGCAAGAAGGCATTCAGCTTGAAATTATCGAATTCACGGATTATGTCCAGCCTAACCAGCAGACCGACCAGAAAGAAATCGATGCCAACTTCTTTCAGCACAAGCCGTATCTGGATGGCGAAATCGAGCAGCGCGGCTTCGATCTCGCTCCAGTTACTGCGGTGCATGTGGAGCCGATGGGAGCTTACTCCAATCAGGTAGAGTCTTTGGACGATCTGAAGGACGGTGCAGTCATTGCCATTCCAAACGATCCTTCAAACGGAGGACGTGCCCTGCTTCTGCTGGCCAAGCATGGTGTTATTCAGCTGGAGGATGACAGCAATCTGGCTGTAACCGCCAAGGATATTACCGGCAACCCGAAAAACCTGGAGTTTAAAGAGGTCGATGCAGCGATGCTGCCCCGGATGCTCGACGAGATGGATGCAGCAGTCATTAATACGAACTATGCGCTGGAAGCGGGCTTGAATCCGCTGGAGGATGCGCTGGTCATCGAGGACAAGGATAACCCTTATGCCAACCTGCTTGTTGCCCGCTCGGACAACAAGGATTCCGAAGCGATTCAGAAGCTGGCAGAGGCACTGACCTCGGCAGAGATGAAGACTTTTATCGAAGAGCAGTTCAAAGGATCTATTATCCCGGCATTCTAAAACGGCAAAAGCCAGATGTCGATCCAACAAATTCATGGAAATGAGCATACAGCGGCCCGGAAACTTTCCGGAGTCGCTGTATTTTTTATAGTGGGTGAGATTCCTTTTAAGTGGTTCAGGGTAAATAGGTTCAATAACGGCATAATAAAGTCATTAGGCTTATCGTTGGCGAGAAGCTTGTTTACGGTAACGACGAATTCATATTTCAGGAGGTCATTTTCATGAACCCTAATCCTCAAACAAATCCACAGCAAGCCTCAATCCTGGGATTCGGTACAGCGCTGCCGGCTCATCAGGTTCCTCAGCCTGACATCACCAATCTGCTAACTTCCCATCTGCAGGACAAGCCGGATCTGGCGCGCTTTGCAAGAAGGATTTTTAACTCCTGCGGAGTGGATACCCGATATACAGTAGAGCCGAGCTATACAGGAGCTGCGGAGGACTGCAAGTATCTTCCTACCGGAGATGCCAGCGGCATACCGACCACAGAAGAACGGATGGATACATATAAAAGAGAAGCGCCTCCGCTCGCTCTTGAAGCTGCCCAGAAAGCGCTGAAGGATGCAGGTACGCATCCGGAATCCATTACCCATCTCATTACAGTCAGCTGTACGGGGCAATACCTTCCAGGCCTTGATGTGACACTGATCTCCCAGCTGGGCCTGTCGCCAAGGGTTAATCGTTTGCCGGTTATCTTCCAGGGCTGTGCTGCAGGTCTCAAAGCGATTCAGATGGCAAGGGATGTCGTGCAGGGAGCACCGGGATCGACTGTGCTTGTCGTCTGCGTAGAGCTGTGTACCTTGCACTTCCAGCCTGTGATGGAGAAGGAAGCTCTGTTTGCGGCCTCCTTCTTCGGCGATGCTTCGGCATCCTGCGTCATTGGCCACGCAGATGAAAACAGCCGCCATTATTTCCAGCTGGGCAGAGGATATTCAGTGCTGCTGCCGGACACGACAGAGGATATGACCTGGGAGGTTGGCAATTTCGGCTTTGATCTATATCTGTCGCCGCGGATTCCGAGACTGCTGGGACAATATATTGCTCCGGAAATGGAGCGTCTCTTTGAAGGAGAGGAGCTTCCTGAACTGTGGGCCATTCACCCTGGCGGAAGAGGCATTGTGGACTCCGTGGAAGAGGTAATGAGTCTACGGGAGGATCAAACCCGGTTCAGCCGCGAGATTCTGCGTACCGCCGGGAATCTGTCCTCCTGTACCATTCTCTTCGTACTGGCTGCCATGCGCAGGGACCTTAAAGCCCAAAGCAGCGCCGCTCAGAACGGAGTAGCCATGGCGTTCGGCCCTGGCCTGACAGCCGAGCTTATGCGCTTTGAATATATTGCGGCAAAGGTGGCATCCGAGTCGGAGGCGGACCATGTCTATCTTTAGGAATTTATCGAGCCGGGCGAAGGAAGACGAGTTAATGGATGACTTCTCCATGGGCGGGGCAGAGCTGAGCGAGGCGCTGGTGCATTTAAGGCGCTTGAACAAAATATTCGCGGCTCCCGGACCGACACGCTATGGCGTGGAAAAGCTGTGGAGAATGATGGGCAGCCCGGCGTCCTTGAGTGTTCTGGATGTAGGCGCAGGCTCCGGTGACGTCAATCGGAAGCTGCTGGAATGGGCAGACAGCCGGGGAGTGGAGCTGCATATTATTCTTGTCGACCTCACCGAAGAGGCGTGCCAGGAAGCCGCGGCCTTGTTCAAGGATGAGCCGCGGATTCAGGTTCAGCGTGCGGACGTGCGCGATCTTCCGGATGCCTCGGCTGATATTGTTACTGGCTCCCAATTCGTACACCATTTTGACGGGGATGAGCTGGTAGACATCGTCTCTCATATGCTTCGCGCCTCCCGGTATGGTGTTGTGATCAATGATATTCACAGGCATCAGGTTTCCTACACTGCAGTTTGGCTGACAACCCGGCTGATTTCCCGTAACCGCTACATTCGGCATGACGGCCCGTTGTCCGTAGCCAAGGGATTTACTGCGAGAGACTGGAAGGAGCTGAAGCGCCGGCTGAACCATGAAACGATGACGTTCTCCTGGAAGCCTCTGTTCCGCTATGCGGTAGTCATTCCGCATCCCTTGAAGCCGGTAGGAAAGGAGAGTGGAATCGGATATGCATAGTTGGGACGCCGTTATTATTGGAGCAGGCATTGCCGGAGCCAGCACGGCTATACAGCTGGCGCAGCAGGGCCATCGTACGCTGCTGCTGGATCGTCAGGAATTCCCCCGGCATAAGACCTGCGGTGAATTTATGTCACCGGAAACGAAAGAGATGCTGGAGTATCTGGGGATTGTGCCCCAGCTGACATTAATCTCACCAAGTCCGATCTCCAAAGCAAGAATCGTGATGCCCCAAGGCGGGGAGATGGAAGCCTCGCTGCCAGGTGAGGCCTGGGGCATCAGCCGCTATGAGCTGGATACATTGCTTCATGCAAGAGCGCTTGCTGCAGGCGCAGAAATACGGACGAAGAGTAACGTCACCTCCATTGTGCAGGACGCGGATGGAACTTACCAGATCGGCATCAAGACCGGTGAGGAGGAGGTGCTGTACCATACTCGCGCCGTGATTGCTGCCCACGGAACTAGAAAGCCGAAATTCGTTCCCAATACCGAGGATCAGTACAGAGATCAGACGGTCTATGTCGGTGTGAAATCACATTATACGGGGCTCACATTAGGACCGGAGGTAGAGCTGTATTTTTGCGAGGGGGGCTACACCGGAATCAATACCATTGAGGGCGGAAAAGTAAACATCGCGGCATTGCTGACCCTGAAATCTGTGCAGGCTGCCGGTAAATCCGTGCAGGACATTCTGCAGGCTGCCGCCCAGTCTAATCCCAAGCTGGCAGCCAGGCTTCAGGAGGCCGTTCCCGTTGAAGGCACGCAGGTTTCCATTGCCCCCGTGCGTCTATCGGATGCCCCTGAGCCCTGGTCAGACTTTCCGCACGTCGGGGACGCTATGATGATGATTCCTCCGCTGTGTGGAGACGGTATGTCGATTGCACTGCGCTCCTCACTGCTGTGCAGCCGCTTGACCAGTCAGTATCTCAATGGGGAGCTGTCTCTGGAGGAATGGAGAAGCGGCTACACCAGAGAGGCCGAAGCCCAATTCGGCAGCCTGCTGCGGCGGGCGCGGATGATTCAACGGCTTGCGTTTGCCAAAACGAATGTTTGGTATCCCGAGCTGGCGAAGAGATTTCCGGTTATCTCCTCCTATCTCGTTAAAGCGACCCGCTTGCCGGAAACCGGCTTGTTAAGCCGAAATGCATAGCAGGGATCTCATCAATCATAAAGGCATGAACTGGCCGCGAGCAGCAAGCCGGCAGTCATGCCTTTATTGACTTTATGGAGCGTTTGTTGAGCGTTCCCAGGAAATCTTTTATACTGAGAATGAAGAAGAGACTAAGCCGGAGGAGGAAGGACCTTTGAAGGGAAAAGTAGCGCTGGTTACGGGCAGTGCAACCGGTTTGGGAAAAATGACAGCATTATCCCTCGCCCGTCAGGGATGCCATATTGCTATCAATTATGTGAATAGTCAAGAACAAGCTTACGTCCTGAAGAGCGAGATCGAAGCTCTCGGTGTCAGAGCCATTGCAGTCCGGGCCGATGTCGCAAAGCAGGAGGATCTGGAGCATCTGGCTGAGGAAACTGAGCAGCACCTGGGTACGGTGGATATTCTGGTGAACAATGCGGGACCATTTATCCGCGAGCGGAGATTGTTCTCGCAATATACGTCCGAGGAAATTATTCATCTGGTGAACGGCAATCTGACGGGAGTGATGCTCCTGGATCATATGGTACTGCCGTCTATGCGGGAGAAGAAGTGGGGACGGATCATTCATTTCGGGTTTGGTCATGCCGGAGAAGCCCGTTCCTGGCCACACAGATCTGTATATGCAGCAGCGAAGGTCGGACTGGTTTCATTTACGAAAACGCTGGCGGTTGAAGAGGCTCCTTACGGGATTACCGTCAATATGATCTGTCCTGGTGATATTCGCGGAGCGAACAAAGAGAAGAGTATCGCTGAGGTGGCTGGCATTAGCGACAGTGATACCCCGCGCGGACGCTCTGGCAGCGGAGAGGATATCGCACGGGTGATTGAGTTTCTGTGCATGGATCATTCCGATTTCATTACCGGCAACATTATGGATATTTCCGGCGGCCTGGACCCTATTCGACCCAAGATTGCTTCACAGTCCTGAATCCATACATGAGAATAAAAAAAGCCTTGATCCGTTATGGACCAAGGCTCTTCAGCTTATATGGATCAGAATACCTGAACAACTTCCTCAATGCCTTCCACTTCTTCAACCAGTGCACGCTCAATACCGGCTTTCAGTGTAATCGTGGAGCTTGGGCAGCTACCGCAGGCACCTACCAGCTTCAGCTTAACGATACCGTCTTCAACGTCGACCAGCTCAACGTCACCGCCATCACGCTGCAGGAACGGACGAAGCTTATCGAGCACTTCTGCCACTTCATCGTAAACGGTGGTTTGTGTGTTCTCGCTCATCTTGATCAACTCCTTTCCTCCATATATTATAGTACAAATAGATGAAAATTAAAATGCCAATCTGAAGGCAGGTTGTTACAAATGAAAAGAATTGTTGAATTTTGTGCCGGCAACACCAGTTATGGAACGGATCGAGCGCTGCGTCCGCTAGAAGAGCAGGGACTGTGCAGCATCATTGAATACGGATGCCTGACGAGCTGCGGCCAATGTGACCAAACACCGTTTGCGCTTGTCAACAACGAGGAAGTAGAAGCGCCAACCGCGAAAGAGCTATATGCTGCTGTCCTGAAACGGCTGCGGGAGCTGGAAACGAAATAACAGGAAGAGCTCCCTGTTCCTTGACTTGGCGGCGCATTCAGCTGCGAAAGAGCCGAATTAGAAATGACGCTTGGACTTCCACAGCACGCCGCTCTTTAGCAGGCGGGGAACTCGTCCGATGACGGAGGTCTTGCCCATCAGGCCAAAGCCTGCACGCTTGCCCAGAGAGCCGAGGGTGCCCTTCAGCTTCAAAGGATGAACCTTGGGCTTCTCCTCATTCCACAACGCTTTCAAAACATGGCCGATCTGTTCTGCCTGGGCGCCAGCTGCCTGAGCACTTGGCACGAACGGAAGGCTGGCACAGTCCCCAATGACATAAACCTCAGGGTGTGAAGGTACCTGGTACCATTCATTCAGCATAACACGCCCGCTTCGATCCTTCGGCAATGCCAGCTTCTGCACGACCTCGACCGGCTGGATGCCCGCGGTCCATACCGTAATATCTGTGGCAATCGGCTGCTCAATGTTATATACCATGTTCGGTTCAACGCGTGAGACCGATACTCCGGACAGAATGTTCACGTCGTTCTCGGCAAACCAACGCTGAATATAGGCCGACAGGCGATTCGGGAAAGAAGAAAGTACCCGGGCACCCCGGTCCAGAATGGCGATGTTCAGATCAGGCCGGCTCTCTCTCAGATCCGCAGCGACCTCGATTCCACTCAGTCCGCCGCCCACAATATGCACTTGGCTATAGGGCTTCAGGTTGTTCAAGCGAAGATAAGACTCTCTCGCCCCCGAGAAGGACTGGAGACTGCACGTATATTCTGCTGCACCCGGCACACCGTGGTATTGATCTGTACAGCCCAGCGCAATGGCGAGCTGATCATACTCCATCGGGTCCTCCTGGTGAAGGTGAATGCGTTTGTGCTCCAGATCAATGGAGGTAACCTCTCCGTAATGAATCGTGAGCTTATCGTATTCAGGGAACTGGACGCGGAGCTCGGTATCTGCAACGGTACCTGCCGCCAGTGCGTAATATTCCGTTTTCAGTCCCTGATAAGGCATGCGGTCAATGAGCACAACCTCCAGGTCATGAGGAAGATAGCTGCTGAATAATTCCTGAATCAAGGCAAGACCGCCGTAGCCTCCGCCGAGTATGACGAGCTTTTTCATATATGTCTTCCTTTCTGCCGGCCAGAGCTTGCAGTCATCATCCTGGTGCCTGTGCCTTGGCCGGGGTGTCCTTATACTTCTTCTTAACCGCATGAAGCAGCGATAAACGGCTTATTCGTAAACCATGATCTCATTGTAAAACGTATCGCGCTCCACCGGGATGCGGCCTGCACCCTTGATCAGCCAGACCAGCTCTTTGCGGGTCAAGCCTTCCGGGGTCAGGGCACCGGCTGCGTGGCTGATGCGCTCCTTCAGGATCGTACCATGCACATCGGAGGCTCCGAAGCTCAGCGCCACCTGGGTCAGCTGGGCACCAATATTAATGAAGTACGCCTTGATATGATCAATGTTGTCCAGCATCAGGCGGCTGATCGCGATGGTCTTCAGATCCTCATAAGCGGAGTTGCGGCGCATAATGCCCGCATTCTTATTCTTCGGCTGCATAGAGAGCGGAATGAACACCATGAAGCCGTTCGTTTCGTCCTGCAGCTCGCGAATTTGTATCATATGGCGAATCCGGTCCTCATGACTTTCGATCGATCCATACAGCATCGTCGTGTGCGTGCGGATCCCGAGCTGGTGCGCAGTCCGGTGCACCTCCAGGTACTGATCGACATTTGCTTTATCTACTTTCATTTTTTGACGGTATTGATCGGACAAAATCTCAGCGCCGCCGCCGGTCAATGACTTCAGCCCAGCCTTCTGGAGCTCTTGAAGCACCTCGGCAATGCTAAGTCCGCTGATTCGCGTGAAGAACTCAATCTCTGCAGCCGTATACGCCTTCAAAGTAACCTCTGGAAAACGCTCATGGAGGGCTTTCAAGGAATCGACATAGTATTGAAACGGAACATGGTTATTATGCCCGCCAACGATATGAAATTCCCGGATTCCCGGATGAAAATGCTGCTCGACGTACTCAATCATCTCCGGACCAGAGAGGGTGTACGAGCCTTCCTCGCCCTGATCTTTTCGGAAGTTGCAGAAGGCGCAGTGAGATTCACACACATTGGTAAAATACAGGCTCATGTTCTCAATAAAATAAACCTTTTTCCCGTTTTTACGCAGATTGGCTTCGTTAGCCAGCTGTCCCAGGGTTAAAAGGTCATCCGTTTGGTATAAATATACACCGTCTTCCACATCGAGACGGATTCCGTTTTGAACTTTTTCTACGATCTCAGCCATTCTTTTGTCCATGGCCGGACTTATCAGGGTAGACATTCTATACCTTCCTCCTTATGACAGATCCCGAAGCATGCCTTCATGATGGAGATCTGTGTATCTTGGTGCGCGTCACGGGCGCGCTGCTGTCTAAGTACATCAACCAATGGGAGGCAGTCGTTATATTTACAATAATATGTGAAAAAATATACAACTATAGACCAGCCGCAGCCCATGGGCTCAGGGCAAACTGGGGAGCATAACGGCATGTAATCCAGCCTTCGACCTCTCAAGTTTCCTCCCTATTATAAACCCGACCTCTGCATGGAGCAATACAAACCAAGAGGAAAACGATGAAGAAGCTGGCTTGCCATAAGGGAAGCATGATCCTTGTTTAAAGTCATTAGAGATGCCGTGTAGACAGGGAGACCCTGGCTTGAGGGATGTCGTAATCTGGAGTATACTAAGACATGAAACGCGAAAAGGAGGGATACCTATGATTACAATCAGCGAATCAGCAGCAGAGCGACTGAAAGAGATGCTGTCTGAGCAGGAATTACCGAATATGTTCCTTCGTCTGGGCGTGACTTCCGGTGGCTGCAGCGGATTCTCCTATGCCATGGGCTTTGACGACGACGAGACGGAAAGTGATGTATATATGGATGTGCAGGACCTTAAAGTGGTGGTCGATAAGGAAAGCGTGAAGTATCTGAACGGCCTGGAAATTGATTTTGAAGAGTCGGGAATGACCGGCGGCTTCACCATTCATAACCCGAATGCGACCGTGACCTGCGGCTGCGGAAGCTCCTTCCGTACAGCAACCGATGCGGGCAAGCCGAGCGAGGAGCCTTGCTAGGACGCGCTTTCCGGGGAAGTGCGGATTGTACCTGTAAAAACGCAGTCCTCAATGGCGATTTGGTATAATAACAACCCTAAATTTAACGTTTAGGGATTGTGGATTACGGCCTTTATGACGGTAAAATAACCGTTATGGAGGTCGTTTTTATGTCGTTAAAGAAGTGTACGAAGAGTGTTACTACTGGAAAGAACTTTCCGCACCTCTTACCTTTGAGCAAGCAATAATTCTTCAATAGATACTTTTTCAACGTAAGACGCAGTAAATGAAAACGACCCCCGAAGGATTGCGCTTCAGCCTTGAAGCATAATCCTTCGGGGGTCGTATTCTTTCTTATGAAGCGAAGAAGAATTTCTCATTCAGCATAAAGATCACCATGGATGCAGCTACTAATGAAAAAGCGATGCAGCCCGCTCCGAGGCCTCTGCGCTTGTCCTTCAGAAATTTAAAGCCGATGGCAAAAATGAATACGGTAATGGCGGCCAGAGATAATGACATGCCAATCATGGCAATCCAGTATAGAACAGTGAAAAAAGCCTCCAATGTAAATGCCTCCCCTTACTAAAAATCCAGCATGATGCTCCGCGTAAAGCTTCCATAATACTATACGACAGATTGCAGGGTTTGGAAAGAGACAGCCTGATCCGCTGTGGTGATTAATTAGGGATAGCGGGACAATCATCCAAGAAGAAGAGGGCGGGGCTGAGTAAAATATAGCATCAGCTTTCTAGCGTAGAGCAAGTCAGTCTACTTCAGAGGAGGTGTCGGGGCATGGCAGCCAGACAATTGGCCAGCAAGTGGTTAAAGACCGAAGCGTTGCGGAGCGATCCGCGGTTAATTCCATATATCCCGGAAACGAAGGCATTATCCCCGGAGGCACTCAACTCCATGCTGCTAAAGCATGGGAAGGTGGTAATCAAGCCGGTCGTCGGTACAGGCGGGAACGGGGTGATCCTGATCCAGTCTAACGAAAAGGGCTACAGCGTCAGGCATCAGAGAGTAAGCCGCCATGTCAGCGCCTTCCCGGAGCTGCTTCGGCTCCTCTCCAGACTCCGGTTCAGGAGAGCCTATTTGATCCAGCAGGGTATTGAGCTGGCCACTATTCAGGGCCGGCCGCTGGACTACCGGGTCAAGGTGGTAAAAGATAAAGGCGCCTGGGCATGCCGCGCAATGGTAGGGCGGCTGGCACGGCGAGGGCTATTCGTGACCAATTTATGCAAAGGCGGAACGATGCTTCCTGGCAGGCGGGCTATCGCCCTTTCACTGCCACAGGCTAATGTGCCGCAGATCAGAAAGGATCTTCGAGCATTGACACGGATCGGCATTGAAGTGATGGAGAAGCATTTTCCAGGTATAGGAGAGCTGGGCTTTGATTATGGAATTGATACCGAAGGACGCATCTGGATCTTTGAGGTAAATACTCGTCCGCACTGATGATTTCATCAAAAAATTCCAATTTTGTTTACTTGATTCCCCTTTCGGGTAATAACAAAAGAATACTAGCTTGCCGATATAATATATAAATCTATTATTTTTTTTGGAGACCCACGGACGGCCGCAGCCTGTGTATAAATAATATCCCCATAATCCACTTTAGTTCCATGCAGGTTGGGGATAGTTACCAACATTTTGTGCACAGGATTTCCACAATGCCTTGTGGATAGACGAACGGTTGTTCTGTCATCCAATGTCTGATATGATGAATTCAGGAAAATTGAGGAAGGGGTGTATTCTGATGGCTATGTTAACGGATGAGATGCTTTTGGATTCCTACTATATGGCGGTAGAACTGAAGCTTGAACGGGAATTCATATCTCTTCTGATGGCGGAGATCCAGAAACGGAACCTCAACACCGATTCCATCATGCTCCTGCATTAGTCCGCCGGCAGTCACCTACTATATATAGAGCAGCACCTATGGCAATAGCTCCATTCTGTTGCCTCATAGAAAAGGTATCTTTCATGCCGCTGGCCTTGGGCCTGCAGAAGAAAGATACCTTTTTTGTGTCCTTACATCTTCATATTGGTGCTGTGCCCCGGAGACAGCCGGGCGTCCGGATCAAAATAAACCTTCGCGTTATTTACAGCCGTCGGTGCCTCGCCAAAGCCAACTGCGATCAGCTTAACCTTGCCCGGATAACTGGTAATATCCCCGGCGGCGAAAATGCCGGATACGCTCGTTTCCATCCGGGAATCGACCACAATGGAATTGTTGTCAATCGCAATACCCCACTCTGTAATAGGGCCAAGCGAAGAGACAAAGCCGAAATTGACAATTACATCATCGACCTCAATATCCTGCTCTTCCTTGCTCTTAATATGAGTCAGGGTCACCTTCGTAATCTGGTCCTCACCGTGAAGCGCGGTAATCTCGGTAGGGGTAATGACTTGTACACTGGAGCTCATAAGCCGCTCTACGCTATGCTCATGGGCACGGAACTTATCCCGGCGGTGTACAAGGGTAACCTGCGCAGCCAAAGGCTCCAGCATCAAGGCCCAGTCAACGGCAGAGTCTCCGCCGCCGCTGATCAGCACTCTCTTGCCCTCAAAGCGTCTCAAATCGCTGACAAAGTAGTGCAGGTTGCGTTCTTCAAAAGCGGCTGCATTCGGCAGCTCCAGGCGCCGGGGCTCAAAGGCGCCAACCCCGGCCGTAATGATCACAGACTTACCGTGATACTCGCCCTTATCCGTCTTGACGATAAAATGGCGTTCCGCGGCTTTCTCCACCGTATGGACCTTCTCATCAAGGCGGATATCGGTATCGAAATGATCCATCTGCTTGGATAGATTGTTAACCAGCTCCTGAGCGGTCACTTTCGGGAAGCCGGCGACATCATATATATACTTCTCGGGATATAATGCAGACAGCTGTCCCCCGAGCTGAGGCATGCTCTCGATCAGTTTCACCGAGGCCTGCCGCATGCCGCCATAAAATGCGGCGAACATGCCTGCCGGGCCTCCTCCAATAATGAGCAGGTCGGTCATTGACTCCTGCGGTATATCTGTCATGGGGGTACACCTCCGTTTTTTTTATAAACCATTCCAGCAATTCATCATTATTATAATGCTCTTTACCCCTCAAAGAAAGCCGAAGGAGCAGGGGAGGCGCTTTCACGGGATGGAAGCAGGCTTTCCTATAATGATAATCCGGCATATGCAAGCTGGGGTGGTTTTTCCTAGCTAAATTACCGCTTGATCTTTGTTCTGAAACTGTCTATGATTAACGTGATAACTTGCGTCATCATGTGTCAATCTCAGCGGGCTCTAATCCAGAGCTCTCTATTTTTTTATGTTATATCACAGGGTACCAAACGTATATTTCTGAAATCCAATTATATAGATAAGCAAGCTTGGAAGGAGCAGGAAGATGAGCAGCATACCGAAAATCGTAATCCTTGGAGCGGGTTACGGCGGCATTTTAACAGCGCAGCGGCTGCAAAAGGAATTGAATTATAATGAAGCAGATGTCACGCTGGTCAATCGCCATGACTATCATTATATAACGACCCATCTGCATATGCCCGCTGCAGGAACAGACAGCATCGAGAACACCAGAGTATCCATCTCGAAGCTGATCGACGAGTTCAAGATTGATCTGGTCAAATCCTCTGTACAGGAGATCCGGCTCCATGACAAGAAGGTCATTCTTGAGGATGGTACCCTTTCCTATGATTATCTCATCATTGCCTTGGGTGGTGAGCCCGAAACCTTCGGGATTCCAGGACTTGCAGAGCATGCCATGTCCATCCGCAGCATCAACTCGGTCCGGCTGATCCGCTCCCATATCGAGCATCAGTTCGCGCTCTACAAGAATGAACGCCGGCCGCAGGAGCGGATTAATTTCGTTGTGGGCGGTGCAGGCTTTAGCGGCATCGAATTTGTGGCGGAGCTTGCGGACCGCATCCCGAAGCTGTGTAAGGAATATGATGTCGATCCCGCACTGGTCAATATCTACAATGTCGAGGCGGCCCCTTCGGCCCTTCCGGGCTTCGCGCCGGAGCTGGTGGATTACGCAATGGAGCTGCTGACGCGTAAAGGCGTTACCTTTAAGCTCGGCACCGCAATTCAGGAGTGTACTCCGCATGGCGTCGTCTTAAGCACCGGAGAGGAGCTTCGTTCCAACACGGTCGTGTGGACGGGAGGAATCCGGGGCAACCGGCTTATTGAAGCTGCCGGACTTGAGACGATGCGCGGCCGGGTCAAGGTGGATGAATATCTGCGGGCACCGGGGCATGATCATATTTATATTATCGGTGACAATTCCCTGGTGTTGAACGGGGAGCGCCCTTACCCGCCAACGGCTCAGATGGCCATCCAGCAGGGCATCTGCTGCGCACAGAACATTGTGGCTACTATTCGCGGCAAGGTGCTGCGGAAGTTCCAGTACCAGCACAAGGGCACCGTAGCTTCCCTGGGCAAGGGACAGGGCATTGGCGTCGTGGGAAGCAAGCAGTATCAGGGCTGGAAGGCAGCGCAGCTGAAGAAGCTGGTGGATCTCCGGTATTTGTTTATGATCGGCGGCATTCCGCTCGTACTCAAAAAAGGACGGTTTCTATAAATGAGACATTGCAGTGTACAGGTACGCGGATTGCTGGAGCGGCAGGAGCTGGACCGTTATAACGCGCTCATGGAGGTCGGATTCTATCTGGAATCCCAGGAGCGCTATGACCTCGCCTACTCTATTCAGCAGGAGGTGGACCTGCTCATTATGCCGGCGATCGAGCGGCTGAAGGAGAAGAGCAGGGCGAGGGATGCGGCTACCGCGGAATATCTTCAGTCTCTTCGTGAGGACGAGAATTAGAATGAACGTTGGATAAGCTATGATAAAGGGGCTGTCCCCAAAGTAGATTCTTGTTTAACGAGGCAGCTCACTTGAGTGAGATCTGAAGCAAAAAATAAAGACATGGCGGAGTCAGGGAGGTGATCCCAGCACCGCCATGTCTTTATTTCGGTCTATTGCCGCCTTCTTGAGCAAATCTCCCTTGCCAGAATAAATTCAAAGAAATTTGGGGGCAACAGCGAGGGGAGGAACGTTTCGTCTCGCGCATGGCATCTCGCAACAACAAACGAGGCCATCCCGCAAGACCCTAGATCTTTTGGGACAGCCTCTTTATAGTTCATGCAAGTGCTAAACCTTCATCAGCTGGTTAAAGTCATCGGCCTGAAGCAGGTTGCCGACGTAGAACGGACCGAACTCGCCGAAGCGCGCGCTGACTTCATCAAAGCGCATCTCATATACAAGCTTCTTGAACTGAAGTGCATCATCTGCGAACAAGGTTACGCCCCATTCCCAGTCGTCAAAGCCGACCGAGCCGGTGATAATCTGCTTCACCTTACCGGCATAGCCGCGGCCGATCAGGCCATGGCTTTGCATCATCGTGCGGCGCTCATCCATGCTGAGCATGTACCAGTTGTCCTGCAAATCCCGCTTCTTGTTCATCGGGTAGAAGCAGATGTGCCTGGACTTGGGAAGCTCCGGCTTCAGGCGGGCAATCACATGCGGATTCTCCATCGGATCGCCGCCGGAAGATCCGGCCAGGTAATTGCTGAGCTCCACTACGCTTACGTAAGAGTAAGCCTTGGTCGTATACTTGGCAAACGTCGTCTTGTTAAAGGCATTTTCGATTTCGTTCAGCTCCTCCAGCGTCTCGCGAAGGTGCATCAGCACGAAGTCAGCCTTTTGTCCAACAATCGTGTATACAGCAGTACTGCCTTGCTTGCTCTCCCCGGTGGCTTCCCAGGCGGAAAGAAATTCATTGAGCTCTTCCAGCGCAACTGCGCGCTCCTCTTCATCCGCGGCCTTCCAGGCCGGCCAATGGATGGAACGAAAATCATGCAGAGCGTACCAGCCCTCCAGGGTCATGGCAGCTTCATTCATATGATCACTCCTGTTTCATCGTGAAATGGTTAGGTCAGGCATATCTTCCTACATTGTAGCGAAGGAGGGGCTGAAGGGCAAACCCTGACACAATCTATTCATGGAATATTCGTTGATAAGCGACATTTTTTTTAGTAAACTACTAACTAGTCCGTCCGGTTTTGCGGCGGTATAAAGAAGAGGTGAAGGTCGGCAATGCTTGAATTGATCCCCGTGTTGGTACTGATGATATTATTTTTTGTAATGATGTTCGGGATTGGCTTTATATTGAACATGCTGATGAAGACGACCTGGTTTCCGTGCTATCTATTCGTGCTTGTCATTCTGCCGGTGGTAGTATACAGTATGTGGAACTCCAGCGAGACCACGTTCCTGAGCCATATCGGCTCGTACGGCCTGGTGGATTATTTGACCGGGATTGCGGGGCTGGCAGGTGCGGTGCTGAGCGGCTGGGCGATTCATGTCCTGCGCGTCAAGGGCTTTAAGATGTTCTAAGGTAATGTTGGATTGTGTCTGATGTCATTGGCGGCTCACCCCATTCGGGCGGGTCGTTTTTGTTTCTTTTTTCACAGGTGGTTTCATAGAATTTAGTTGGATTTAACAGATATCGTCCTCTGTATTTATGATAGAATAGAGGCAGTCTATTTTCGGCCGGGACCTGTTCTTGGCGAAAAAGACGGGGAAGGAGCTTACACCATGCGCATGACTAATTTTTTGCATTATACCGAGAATCACCGTTACTGCGTGTACCGCGACTTCTGCCTGAGCGGCTTGGATGACAAAATGCTCAGTTCCATTTATCAACCGATGGTTGGCGCCTTCGCCATCAGTCTGTACCGCTTGCTGTGCACACATGTGCCGCTGGAAAAGGTGGGGTACTCCCCGATTGATCAGCAGCGCCGCCTGTTTCTGACGCTTGGCCTGGAGCCCAGCGAGAAGGGCCGCCGCTACCTGATTGAGCAAACCTCCAAACTGGAGGCGGTAGGGCTGCTGCAGACGAGCCGGCTTTATGCTCCGGAAAATGACGATTATATATATGAGTACGAGCTGCAGACACCATTGTCGCCCTCGGAATTTTTTAATACACAGCATCTGACACTGCTGCTGCGTGACAAGGTCGGCAAATTCGCCGTGCTTGCCCTGCGGGAGCAGCTGTGGAGCAAGGAACCGCAGGAGTGGACTGGCGTTTCCTTCAACAAGGAGAACATCTCGGTTCCTTTCTATGATATTTTTGAGCTGAATACGCATGTGATTGATTACGAGCTCGAGCAGGCGCTGACCGAGGTGGAGACGCCGCGCAAGCAGGCGGTTCCTGTAGTCTCTGCGGGAGAAGGCGGATTGAATTATGCGGACATTATTTTGCGCTTTCCGCGTGAATCGCGGAACCGCGTCTTTGTGGAACGGCTGCGCCATGACCATGAACAGCTGGGTGTCGTCAATTATGTAGTCCGCAAGTATGACCTGAATGTGCAGGATTTATGCCGTCTGCTGGATGAAGATGGGATTTTCTCCAGTCAGGGTGAGGTTATGCTCGATGATCTCCAGCACAAGGCAAGTCTTCATTTCCGTCAGGGCATGAAGCTGCAGGAGAAGCGTCAGGTGACCGCAGGCAAGGTGGTCGCTTTGCATCAGGAGCTGAGCGCCGATCAGGACGTGCCGGCAGAGGAGCATGCAGTCCAGAGCGAATATTACGTGGAGGTTCCGCTGCAATTTCAGTCCAAGTGTGATATTCACCAATATAATATGATGCTTCGCAATGAACCGTATACCCGGCTGCTGCAGACCTTTTTTCCGGGCTCGGTGCCGGCTCACTTCATGGATATGTTCGAGAAAATCGACCATAGCTATAAGCTTCCGGGCGAAGTTATTAATATTCTGATTCATTATCTGATGTCTTTAATTGCTGCAGGCGGCGACCAGCGGATCAACCGGAACTTTGTCGAGGCGATTGCCTCCAACATGCTGCTCAAGCAGGTCGACACCTATGAGAAAGCCGTCCAGTATATCCGCGACCAGGCCAAGAGCAAGGGCAAGCAAGCGGCTGCCGCTTCACGCACGCGTACATACGCCAAAGGGGGGAAGGGCAAGCCGGAGATTCCGGTTGCTCAGACCTCTGCCGGCGGAGAGAGCGTTACGGAAGAGGAGTATGAGGAAATGCTAAGACTGGCTGCCGAGATGCAGACCTCCAAGAAGAGAGGCTAGGGCGTTAGCTCAAATGCATGATATGAACCTATGAAAGAAGGTGATGACGATGGAATCCCTCGGACAGCTGCTCGACAGTATGAAAAGTCCGGCCTTCCGCCGCAGATCCGACGAGCTTCTGGGCCGGATTCTGAGTCATCCGCTGGTGCTCCGCCTGAAGGCCGAGCATCCCGAGCTGGATGAGCAGGCGATCAACAGGAACCTGAGCCGGATCTATCAATATACCAAGGACCATGACCATTGTCAGCATTGTCCGGGCCTGGAGCGTTGTCCGAATGATTTTCAAGGGCATTTCAGCAGCCTGGATATTCAGACGGTTAACGGCAAGGCAGAGATTTACGAGCGGAAGACGCCTTGTGCGCTTCAGATTTCCCGAATGAATGAGGAGCAGATCAAGAAGCGCGTCCGCAGCTTTTATGTGGACGAGCGGGCCCTGGAGGAAGGCTATAACGAGGTTGAGATTATGTCGAAGGATCGGCTTCGCGCCCCGGCGGTGAATCAGGTCTTCCGTTACATCCGGGATACGAAGGAGAACGGCTTGTCGCCCCGGGGGCTGTATCTGACCGGCTCCTTCGGAACCGGAAAGACGTTTCTCATGTGCTATCTGCTGCATGAGCTGGCGAAGGAAGGGCACACCGGTGTTATCGTATATATGCCTGACTTCGTGGAGGATATCAAGTCGATGCTGCAGGAGAGTGCGAAGCTGAAGGAAAGCATTGAGGTGATGAAGCATTGTGACCTGCTTATCTTTGATGATATCGGGGCAGAGAACCTGAGTCCCTGGGTCAGAGATCATGTGCTGGGCTCGATCCTGAACTTTCGCATGAACCGCAAGCCGACCTTTTATACGTCCAATTACCGGCTGGACGGACTGGAGCAGCATTTGAGCTTCACCAGCAAGGACGGCGAAGAGAGCCATAAAGGACAGCGCCTGATGAACCGGATTGCGCCGTTTGTTGATGAGATACAGCTATTTGGTGAGAATCAGCGCGGAAATATGAGGAGATCTTAAGCGTTTCTGTCTATCCCCCAAAAAAGAAGGTATCCCGCAGGCCTGGATCAGGCCGGGGATACCTTCTTCTTTGGGACTCTTGAGCGTTTAGCTGATGATGAACTTTACAATGACCATTGCGAAGAATATAACGAGCATAAGGACAAACATGCCCCCAAAGCCGAGCATCAGGTCGAAAAAGTCATTGCGGGGTTCTTCATTCACATGCTCCCGAGGATCTACTACGTGCACGTTAGCGTCCATGGTGCTGCCTCCTAAACTGCCGACGATGGCGGTCTCTCCGCCAGCATACGGTTGTTACTAGTAGTATACTGGGTGGGCAGCAAGTTTGTAAAGAATATCGGCACAGCCGGGTGCGTTTCCTGATTTCGCAATCGGCAGAAGAGTGTGGTATACTATGGGGGCCGGCTTAGACATAATAGTTTAAGCACCGACTGAAACGATATTACAGTAAGGAGGAGAAACTCATGGCTATCGTCAATGTATCCGACCAGACTTTTGCGAACGAAGTAGAAGGTCAAGGAACGGTTGTAGTTGATTTTTGGGCGCCTTGGTGCGGTCCCTGCAAGATGCTGGCTCCAATCCTGGATGAGTTGTCCCAGGACCTCGGTGATGATGTGAAAATTGCGAAGGTGAATGTGGATGAGAATCCAGAATCCGCATCCCGCTTTGGCGTAATGAGTATTCCTACGCTGATCTTCTTTAAAGACGGCCAGCCTGTCGATAAAGTAGTAGGGCTCAACTCCAAGGAAGCTCTGAAAGGCATTATCGCGAAGCACCAATAAGCATAACGCTGAGACTTGCAAGCACTCATACAGCGCCTTCGGTATTGATTTGCCGGAGGCGCTTTGTGTGATTTCCCCCCTTGGAGAGGAGGAGAAGGATGGAGGACTTTGCGCGTAGGCTTCAGGAACAGGAGAAGGCCATGGAGAAGATTCGCAACAAGCTCGCGCTGCTGCCTGACCAGTCAGGCTGCTATCTGATGAAGAACGGAGAAGGCACCATTATTTATGTGGGCAAGGCGAAGGTTCTCAAGAACCGGGTCCGTTCGTATTTCACCGGCAGTCATGACGGCAAGACCCAGCGGCTCGTTTCGGAGATCCGTGACTTTGAATACATTGTGACGAGCAGCAACATGGAGGCTCTGATTCTGGAGTGCAACCTGATCAAGACGCATCAGCCGCGTTACAACGTTCTGCTTAAGGACGACAAGACCTATCCTTATCTAAAAATAACTCACGAACCGCACCCCCGCCTCATTGTGACGCGGAAGGTGCTTAAAGATAAAGCAAAATATTTCGGCCCTTATCCGAATGCCTATGCGGCCCATGAAACGAAGAAGCTGCTGGACCGGATGTATCCGCTCCGCAAATGTGACGTCATGCCAAAGGACGTATGCCTCTATTACCATATGGGCCAGTGCATGGCGCCCTGTGTGAAGGACATTCCGCAGCAGGCTTATGAGGATATTACGAACGACATTCGCGGCTTTCTGAGCGGCGGGCATGAGGAAGTGAAGAAGGAGCTTCAGCGGAAGATGCAGGAGGCTGCTGAGGAGCTGTACTTCGAGCGGGCCAAAGAGCTTCGGGATCAGATTATGCATATTGATGCCATCATGGAGAAGCAGAAAATTACGACCGCAGATACCCGGGACCGGGACGTGTTCGGCTATTGGACAGACAAGGGCTGGATGTGTGTGCAGATTTTTTATATGCGCCAGGGCAAAATGGTTCAGCGCAACACGTCGGCTTTCCCGTATTACGGCGAAGCCTACAGTGATTTCCTGTCCTTCGTAGCCCAGTATTACAGCGACAATCCGGCGCTGCCGCAAGAGATTCTGCTTCCTTATCCCGTGGAGGCCTCGGAGCAGGCTGGAGGAGAGCCTTCCGAAGGCGGGGAGGCGGCTGGCACAGCTGAAGCCTCTTCGGAGCAGCAGGCTGCAGCGTCTGTCAGTGCGGCGGCGCTGCAATCTATGGTTCCGGTTCCAAAGGAGCCGCTGGCGGCCGAAGCAGCATTAGAAGCGGAAGCAACGGAGAGTGAGGAGGACGCGCTGCAGGACAATCCGCTGCAGCAGCAGATCGCCCGTCCCGGTGCGGTGGAGCCCTCAGGAGCGGCTTTAGCACTGCAGCAGTGGATTGGTGTCAAGGTGTATGTGCCGCAGCGCGGCACGAAGCGTCAGATGGTTGGCATGGCGGTGGACAACGCCAAGGTCGCGCTGAACGAGAAATTCCGCTTGATTGAGCGGGATGAAGAGCGGACCACGATCGCTGCTGCCAATCTCGGTGAGGTCATCGGTATTGAGAAGCTGCACCGGATCGAAGCGTTTGATAACTCCAACATTCAGGGAGCAAATCCGGTCTCGGCGATGGTGGTATTCACTGATGGCAAGCCGGACAAAAAAGAGTACCGTAAATATAAGGTACGCTCCGTACAGGGGCCGGATGATTATGAGACGATGCGCGAGGTGATCCGGCGCCGCTATGAACGAGTGCTGAAGGAGAATCTTGCCATGCCGGATCTGATCGTTGTGGACGGTGGCAGAGGGCAGATCTCGGCAGCGTCTGACATTTTGCAGAACGAGCTGGGGCTCTTTATCCCGGTCTGTGGTCTGGTCAAGGATGCCAAGCATAAGACAGCTCAGCTGATGGTCGGTGACCCGCCGGAGCCAGTCTCGCTGCCGCGGGACAGCCAGGAGTTCTATCTCCTGCAGCGCATTCAGGATGAGGTGCACCGGTTCGCCATCTCATTTCACCGCGAGCAGCGGGGCAAGTCGATGGTCACCTCGAAGCTGGATGCCATTCCCGGCATTGGCGAGAAGCGGCGCAAGCTGCTGCTGAAGCATTTCGGCTCGGTGAAGAAGATCAAGGAAGCCAGTATTGAGGATTTCCGCCCGTTATCGATTGGCGACAAGTTGGCGAGGCAGATTCTGAAGGCGTTGAATGACGAGATGCAGACCGATGGCGGAAACGAATAGAGAGGATGAATTCGTCTCGCCAAAGCAAGATTAATAATAAAGACATGGAAGAGTCAGGGCGGTTAGCCCAGCTCCTCCATGTCTTTATTTGGATTGATTCAAAGAGACAGCCTCTTTTATAGTGTCATCGCAGTGCTGTATGAATCGCTTTATGCTGCGGGGCCGGGAAGGATCTTCGGACGATGGAAGACATGGATCAGATACCCCACGATGGCTGGCAGCAGCATGTAGAAGATGCCTGTGAGTATGTTCCCTGTTCCATTCATCATCGCCAGGCTGAAGCCCATCAGGATGCTGTTAAAGACGATGTGGGAGAACATGACCGCCAAATATCCATACCGCAGAAAGATAAAGCTGAACAGTAAACCGATAACGATGAGCTCGATCGGCCTTGATATGATTGGGAAAATAGGATACAGCGTATGCCCCAACGCCCAAATCAGGGACGAAATCAGACTTGCGGCCAGCGTGCTCCGGAATATCTTGGACAGCATCTTAATGCCAAACAGGCGGTATACGGTTTCTTCCATGATGCCGGCAAACCATGCCATCAGAGGGAACAGCCACGGATACAGCATATTGTAGGGAGATTGGCTGGCGTCAATGGTTGACCATGTGTTCAGTGTCAGCCCGAGAACGACAAAAATAATTGACTGCACGCCCATCAAGATAAATGCCCATACATAACCCAGCTTCATGCTCTGCAATACATAGCGGCCATAACCGGTCTCACGGACCTCGGGAAAAGGATTCAAGCCATCCTCTTTGAGCCACAGCCCTGTTCCCCCGGCAAGAGAGAAGTAGACCAGGGCCGAAAAGACTAGGGAGTAGCCGGCATAGAAGAGAAGCCGCCCGCCGATCATGGTCTCCGACATCCCTTGAGCTTCATAGGACGGCAGCATATTGTACACATTGAGCATTTGCGTTACAAACACGATGACTGCAAGCAGAACGCCTCGCTTCCAGGAGATGTACATCCGGGTTCTGACGCTGTAAATGACGGCCAGGATGCCCAGGAGAAGGGTGAACAGCCCGTAGCCCAGCAAGGTAAGCAGCACGGCAGCCATGGTCTGCTGATCGACATAAGCCAGATGAGATTCAGGAGCGGCAAAAGCCGGCTCGAAAGAACGAAGCTGTCCGTTCTCAAAAGTAAAGGCAAGCTGCAGCACCGCATCCCCGGCCTTAGCATCAGGGTCCCGGTAGATCAGCCCGGGCTCACGTTTGCCTGTGACCATCGTCAGCTGCTCGGGATCATAGCCTGCGCGCTGTACCCAAGGGGCAGCTAAAGCCTGCTTCTCCGCAAGCGTCAGCTCTCCTTCGAGCAGGAGCAGTAGCTGCCGCTGCGCCCGGCCCTCCTGCAGCATGGCGCCCTCATAGCCGGAGTCCTGCGAATCGTAGGTGAAGCCGGCAATTGCTCCGGTATGCATATTGACATCGACATGGATGGCATTGCTATTTCCTTGATCGAGAGTGACCCGGTACAGCTCATAAGGATATTTCTCCTTGAATTGTTCGTCATAGAGCTGCACCAGCTTCTCCTTCATCAGGTAGCCGTAAAGCTCAGAGCGCGCAGTATATGTCACTAAGGGCTCTTGGCTGCTGCCGGGACTCAGCGTCATCTGTTCGGTATAAAAGCGCTGTGCCGCCGCTGCTGCTTCGGATTTGTCGATGGGCTGGGGTGTTGACGCCCCGGAATATAGTGCAGGGTACACCTGCAGGGCGAGAAACAGTATACAGCCGGCCAAAGCCATCAGGAGCAAGGGCTTGAAATCTGGCCTAAGGACCAGCGGGGAGCCTGACCGATTCATGATGTCCCTCCTTTATTGCGAAATGGATTTTCAGTTTGATGACTCTGTTGAAGGCTTTGTTATTTAGAAGTATATAGGCTGGGATGCCGGGAGCACAAATAAGGGCGCATGGTCCAAGGAAGGAAACCTTCAAATAGCTTGAAAAAAACTGAAAACACGGGAAAGATTTCGAAAACCTCAGAAAAGGGGATGCTGTGATTCTGGAATATGGCTAATTTGAACCTTTTTACATGGATTTCCGTCAAAAACGGTTTTGGATATTCCCTGGCTGCATGCGTTATAATCACATCATGTCAGAACGTCATGACGATAATTGAATAGATCAGCCGAGTTTCGATAAGAAAACGGGGGAACCATGTAATTGGGGTGAATTTCGCTTTTTGCAGGAGAAGCGAATAGGGCAGCCTGTGATATGCCCGAATCCGTCAGCTAACCTCGTAGGCTGTGTGCACAGGGACCCAAACGCGATAAAAAGGCATTGGATTTCCAGTGTCTTTTTTATGTGCCATTTTTAAGAGGTGAGCAAAGTGAAACGGAAGTTGAAATGGAAGCTGAAATGGCTCCGCTTGTCCCCGCCGCAGTTTCTGGTTGCGGGCTTTAGTGCCATTATTTTGACGGGGGCTTTTCTGCTGATGCTTCCCATAGCCAGCGAAAGCGGGGAAGGGCTCGGATTTATGGATGCCTTGTTTACGGCCACCTCTGCAACCTGCGTTACGGGTCTTGTCGTTGTGGATACAGAAACGTTCTTCAGCACGTTTGGGGAAATCGTCATTATGTGTATGATACAAGTAGGCGGCCTGGGCTTTATGACGATGGCTACTTTGATTGCACTGGTTCTCAAGCGCCGAATCTCGCTCAAGGATCGGCTGATCCTGCAGGAGGCCATGAATCAGACCGCTATGGAAGGGATCGTGCGGCTGATCCGAAGAGTGCTGCTGTACTCCTTGTATATTGAAGGGGTGGCGGTAATCATTTATACGGCCAGATGGGCATTCGATATGCCCTTGGGCAAAGCGGCCTATTTTGCTGTTTTCCACGCGATCAGCCTGTTTAACAATGCGGGCTTTGATCTGTTCGGAGATTTCAGAAGCCTGACGGGTTATGTGAGTGATCCTTTTGTTAATCTTACGAGCCTATTTCTTATTATATCCGGCGGAATCGGTTTTATTGTAATGTCAGAAATCGTAGATTATAAAACCCGGCGGAAGCTGTCCCTGCACTCCAAGGTGGTGCTGTCCATGACGGGAGCGCTGATTGTGATCGGTACGGTCATTATATTTATATTTGAATTTACGAATGTCAAAACGCTGGGCGCACTGGGCTGGGACGGCAAGCTGTGGGGCTCCTTGTTCCAGTCCGTCACGCCGCGGACGGCAGGGGCCAACACCTTGAATATTCCGGATTTGCGCCAGGCCACTCAGTTTTTTATCATTATTCTTATGTTTATTGGAGCATCGCCGGGATCGGCGGGCGGGGGAATCAAGACGACGACCTTTACGATTATGATCGGTGCCGTCATTTCGATGATTCGCGGACGTGATGATATCGTGCTGTTCCGTCACCGGCTGGCGCAGGAGCGGATCTTTAAGGCACTGACGGTCTCTCTGCTGGCTCTGCTGTTTATTGTAGCAGTGGCTATGGTGCTGTCTACAACGGAGGATGCGAGCTTTTTGGCGATTCTGTTTGAAACGGCCTCGGCATTTTCTACGGTAGGATTGTCCATGGGACTGACGCCCGAGCTGTCCCTGCTCGGCAAGGTACTGATTACGGTGACCATGTTTGCGGGCCGGGTCGGCCTGCTGACACTCGTATTCGCGCTCGGGCCGAAGAAGGGAAAAGAGCTGTACCGGTATCCGGAAGGCAAAATGATTATTGGATAAGGGGATAGAAGGACATGAAACCAAAACAGTTTGCGGTGATCGGCCTTGGTCGCTTCGGCGCCAGTCTGGCGCTGGAGCTGATGGACCTTGGCTATGAGGTGCTGGGCGTGGACCGGGACGAAGAGATTGTGGAGGATATGAGCGATCTGCTGACACATACCGTTGTTGCGGATGCTACGGATGAAGAGGTGCTGAAATCGCTAGGCATCCGAAACTTTGACTGCGGGATTGTGGCCATCGGCGATGATATCCAGACGAGCATCCTGACGGCAATTCAGCTCAAGGAGCTTGGTGTGAAGACGGTCGTAGCCAAAGCGATCTCGGTGCTGCACGGAAGGGCTCTGGATAAGCTGGGCGTGGATCGCGTGATTTTTCCGGAGCGGGATATGGGCATCCGGGTCGCGCATCAGCTCGTGACTCCCAATCTGGTGGACTATATGGAGCTGTCGAAGGATTATTTGCTGGTGGAGATGACCGTAACCGAATGCATGGACGGCAAAACGCTCAGCGAGCTGAACACCCGGACGCGATACGGAGTGAGCGTCGTGGCTCTCAATCAGCATAAGGGTATTATTGTGGCGCCGACGGCGATGGACGTCCTCAAGGCGGGAGATATAATGGTCGTCATCGGAACTAAGAATAATATTGACCGCTTTGAAGGTGAAGTCGTTAACACCTAAGGTGAAGCCTGCGGGCCAGGCCGGGCATGAAGCAGTGTGTGAAATAGGCAGGCGGGACAGAATACTCTGTCTCGCCTGCCTATTGTCGTTTCAGCAAGGAAAGCGGTGAAGCATTAGTTATCGGCTTGCCGCCGCTCTTCCGCGAGCTTGCGGAATAGTGCTTCGGTCTCTGCAATCCAGCGGCTGGCCGCGCTGCTGAGCTCGGAGGCTTCACCGTAGATAAGGCTGGTGGTGCGCCGGGTCTCGATGAGGACCGGAATGTGGATATCTACAAGTCCGTTGTCGGCCAGCAGCTGCGGCCGAAGGTATGACTTGGGAAGCAGTGCGGCGGCTTTGCAGGTGGGGAGGAGCCGGACAATTGCTTCAAAGGAATCAATCTCCATGCGGATGTCCGGCATAATGCCCCACCGATGAAACAGATCATCGGTCAGCTTGCGGTACCAGGTGCCGGTCGAGAAGATGATCATCGGCAGCCCCTGCAGCTGCTCGATGCCCACCTCGGGCGCATCAGCCAGCGGATGTCCCTCAGGCAGTACCAGCTCCAGGTGGTCGTCAAAGAGCGGGATGCAATTAAGGCCCGCCTGGGAGATGGAGGAAGCGACAATTCCCACATCGACCCGTTTGTCCCGCACGGAGGACACGATTTCATGCGTTTTGCCGGTAATGAGCTTGATCTCCGCCGAAGGATGGCGCTCCATGAAGGCGTTCACCAAGGGGGGCAGCGTTGTTTGAAGAGTCGTGAGGCTGGCTCCCAGGGTAATTGTGATCTGTTCTCCCTCGCGGTAGTGAGCCAGGGTCTGCATGAAGCGAAGCTGGTTCTGCCGCTGTTCAAGGGCGTAAGTGTACGCCAGCTGTCCGATGGAGGTCAGCTCCAGCCGCTTGCCGCGCCGGTTAAACAGCTGTACCCCCAGCTCGTCCTCCAGCTTGGCAATCTTGCGGGAGAGGGCGGGCTGGGACAGATTCAGCAGCTTGGAGGCTTTGTTCAAGCTGCTCTGTTCTACCACAACAGCAAATACATCCAGTTCATCGAACAAGGGTTTCACTTCCTTATAAATGGGTAACGTCTCGTTATGCGTGTATATTATAACGTTTAATAATTATATTGCAATTCCATTATAAGAAAAAAAGGAGTAACATAAAATGTGACACATGATGTTCGCAGTCTGCCCTGTTTTGTAGAATCATGTCACAAACAGATCGCATTATGCTGTATCATGAAAGATGGGTTACTACCTCACAGTGATTGGATTCATGAAAACGCTATACACAATGAAAGGGGAACGTCCACTGATGAAAGGGTATTATTCCAGAAAGCTGCATTCCTTGCTAGGGGTCATCCCGCTCGGCGCCTTTTTAATCGAGCACCTGCTGACGAACTATCAAGCGTATGAAAGAGGGAAAGAGGGATTCGACAAGGCGGTTAACCTGTTGAACAGCATGCCGCTGGTTCTGTTCCTGGAAACGTTTCTGATCTGGCTGCCGCTGCTGTACCATGGAGTTTACGGCTTGTACATTGCCTATCAGGCGAACAACAACATCGACCGATACAACTACTCCCGCAATATTCGCTTTACGCTGCAGCGGATTACGGGCGTCATCACGTTTGTGTTTGTCATCTGGCATATGTACGACACCCGCTTCCAGGTGGCCATCGGCAACATTACGCATGAAGAGCTGGGAGCTGCCATGCATGAGATGGTTACCAATCCGCTGATCTTCGTCCTGTACGTGATCGGGATCGTGTCGGCATCGTTCCACTTTGCAAACGGCCTGTGGGCGTTTATGGTCAGCTGGGGCATCACGGTCGGACCGCGTGCTCAGCGTGTATCCTCATACATCTGCATGGGCTTGTTCGTTATCATGAGCGTAATGTTCGTTATGGCGCTGAATGCATTCCGCGGCTCGGAGTTTGAAGAAGCTGCCGCAATGATTGATATGATCCAAACAGTTCTAAGCTAAGGGGAGTGACCTAAGAATGGCATCTAACATTATTGTTGTGGGCGGAGGCCTCGCAGGCTTGATGGCTACCATCAAGGCAGCAGAAGCCGGAGCACACGTTCATCTATTCTCGCTGGTACCGGTTAAGCGTTCCCACTCTGTATGCGCGCAAGGCGGCATTAACGGAGCCGTGAACACCAAAGGGGAGGGCGACTCACCTTGGGAGCACTTTGACGACACCGTTTACGGTGGAGACTTTCTCGCGAACCAGCCGCCGGTAAAAGCTATGTGTGACGCGGCACCCGGCATCATTCACCTCATGGACCGCATGGGCGTTATGTTCAACCGGACGCCGGAGGGCTTGCTGGACTTCCGCCGCTTCGGCGGCACGAAGCATCACCGTACCGCGTACGCGGGGGCTACAACCGGCCAGCAGCTGCTGTACGCGCTGGATGAGCAGGTTCGCCGGTGGGAAACTGCAGGACTCGTAACGAAGTACGAGAACTGGGAATTCCTGAACGCCGTGCTGGATGACGACGGCGTATGCTGGGGCATCAATGCACAGGATCTGCGCACCATGGAGCTGCGCGCATTCCGTGCCGACGCGGTTATTTTGGCCAGCGGCGGTCCTGGTATTATTTTTGGCAAAACGACCAACTCGGTTATTAATACAGGTACAGCGGCAAGTGCTGTGTACCAGCAGGGTGTTCACTACGCCAACGGCGAGTTCATCCAGATTCACCCGACAGCGATTCCGGGCGATGACAAGCTGCGCCTGATGTCGGAATCCGCCCGCGGTGAAGGCGGCCGGATCTGGACCTATAAAGACGGCAAGCCATGGTATTTCCTCGAAGAGAAATATCCGGCTTACGGCAACCTGGTGCCTCGTGACATCGCAACCCGCGAAATCTTCTCTGTCTGCGTAGACATGGGACTCGGCATTAATGGCGAGAACATGGTTTACCTGGATCTGTCCCATAAGGATCCGAAGGAGCTGGATGTGAAGCTCGGCGGCATCATCGAAATCTATGAGAAATTCATGGGTGATGATCCCCGCAAAATCCCGATGAAAATCTTCCCGGCGGTCCATTATTCCATGGGCGGCATGTGGGTCGATTACAACCAGATGACGAGCATTCCGGGTCTGTTTGCAGCCGGCGAATGTGAGTATCAATACCACGGCGCGAACCGCCTGGGAGCGAACTCTCTGGTATCCGCCATCTACGGCGGAATGGTTGCAGGGCCGAAGGCAATTGAATATGTGAAGGGCCTGAAGAAATCGTCCGAGGATGTTTCCTCCAACGTGTTCGAGCGGGCAGTCAAGGAGCAGGAGACGAAGTTTAACGGTCTGCTGAACATGCAGGGTACCGAGAATGCTTATGTGATTCATAAGGAGCTCGGCGAGTGGATGACCAACAATATGACGGTGGTTCGCTATAACGACAAGCTGGAGCAAACGATCCACAAGATCAAAGAACTGAAGCAGCGCTACAAGAACATCAATATGACGGACACATCCCGCTGGAATAACCAAGGGGCAGCGTTTACCCGCCAGCTGTGGAACATGCTGGAGCTGGCTGAGGCAATGACTCTGGGCGCCCTTATGCGGAACGAAAGCCGCGGTGCCCACTACAAGCCGGAGTTCCCGGACCGTAATGATGATGAGTTCCTGAAGACGACCAAAGCCGCGTGGACGGCGGATGGACCGCAGATCTCTTATGAAGAAGTGGATGTATCCTTGATTACACCGCGTATTCGCGATTATTCGAAAGATAAGTAAGAAGGGGGATTAGACATGGCTCAAACAACTGCGTCCTCGAAAAACGTCAAGTTTCGTATCACCCGTCAGGACAGCCCGGAGTCGAAATCCTACAGTGAGGATTTCGAGATTCCGTATCGTCCCGGCATGAACGTAATCAGTGCGCTGATGGAAATTCAGCGGAATCCGAGCAACGCTGAGGGGAAAGATACCTCTCCGGTATGCTGGGAAGCCAACTGTCTGGAGGAAGTATGCGGCGCCTGCTCGATGGTCATTAACGGGAAGCCGCGTCAGGCCTGTGCGGCACTGGTGGATAAGCTGGAGCAGCCGATCAAGATTGAACCGATGAAGACCTTCCCGGTCGTTCGTGACCTGGTTATCGACCGCAGCCGGATGTTCAACGCCCTGAAGAAGGTCAAGGCGTGGATTCCAATTGACGGTACCTATGACCTGGGTCCGGGACCGCGTATGCCGGAGAAGAAGCGCCAGTGGGCTTATGAGCTGTCCAAGTGCATGACTTGCGGCGTCTGCCTGGAAGCGTGCCCGAACGTGAACGAGAAGACCGATTTCATCGGTCCGGCAGCCATTTCTCAGGTGCGCCTGTTCAACGCCCATCCAACGGGTGAGATGAATAAGGAAGAACGCCTGGAGACGCTGATGCAGGACGGAGGCATTGAGGGCTGCGGAAACTCGCAGAACTGTGTCCGCTCTTGTCCGAAAGGCATTCCATTGACGACCTCCATTGCAGAAATGAACAAAGACACCACGAAGCAGCTTTTCAAGCGCTGGCTGGGCGTATAATCTGAATGTAAAGGCACCTGCGGCAGTTAACGCAGGTGTCTTTTTTTACCGGCAAGAGGGCTGAAGCAGCCTCACGGAATAACGGGTAATAGATAGGTAGGTCTTAACGGAAGAGACCAGCAAAGGGAGGCGGAGAGGCTTTGAATTGGTGGATGTGGATTATAAATATCATCGGCTTGGCTTCTCTGATCCTGATCTTTTATAATGTGGACAAGAAATGGTCGAGCAGGCCGGTGCTGCTGGCACCGCTGTTGATTTATATCGCCGTGTCGCTGGAGGATCTGTTCGGATGGATTGATTTGATGTCGGTCGTGCCGGGAGAAGCCGGTGTTCGGGTGCTGGTTGTATTGTTTGTGCTGCTGTCTGTCGTGTTTTATATCATTTATATATTCAATAAAATTGCCGAGTCGGTGCATAAGCATATTCTGATGCGGACGACGCTGATGCGGATCAGCTTTGCGGCGCTGACCTGCGTGCTGTTCTTTACGATCGTGTATATGTCGATTTACAAGCTGTTTGAGGGCTCATCCTTTGAGGGCACGAATCTGGGTGAAGACACACTGAGCCAGATGATTACGTTTCTGTACTTCAGTGTAGCCACTTTTGTCACTGTCGGGTACGGGGATGTGTCACCGGTGGATAATACGGCGCGGCTCGTCGTCACGATGCAAATGACCTTCAGCTTCATTACCGTGGGCTACGCCCTATCCATGCTCGGAACGCTACGGCAGATCTTTGATCCCGGCGATGAGAACGAACTGCCCATGGAGAAGAAGGGACCGTTTGATGAGCCGCCGGATGAGGCTCCAAAAGACCGGGAACAGGGGGGACCTACAGGATGAATACATCGGGATCACGATCCGGTACAGAGCCGGACTCCTCGCCATCCTTGTCTCCGCCTCTCGGACGGGGAATGACGCGGAGGCAGTTTCTGAAGCGCGGATTTCAGGCTGCAGCGGCCGCAGGGCTGCTTGGGGCAGGCTACGGGGCATTCTGGGAGCCGAATCATATCGAGCTTACCCGGCTGAATCTGCAGCAGCAGCGCCTGCCCGCTTCTTTTCACGGCATGAAGATTGTACATTTCAGTGATCTGCATCTCGGATTTCCTCTTTGGTCTGACAAGACCGGGAAGGTTGTAGAGATGATTCTGCAAGAAAAGCCGGACCTGATCGTGTTCACGGGGGATATGGTGGACGGACGTGCTCAGGCCCTTGACGGCTCGCTGGAGGCGCTGTCCCGCCTGCAGGCTCCACTGGGCGTGCTGTCGATTCTCGGAAATCATGATTATGAGAATGCCGATGATTTGGTCTCGAAGCAGGCCTCTGCCGGCTTTACGGTGCTGCGCAACAGCCATGTGCTGCTGGAGCGGCGCGGTAAGGTCATCGCGGTAGCGGGGCTGGAGGACTGGCTGGAGGGAACCCCTGATGCAGAGCAGGCATTACAGGGCATTCCGGAGGGCATGTACACACTTATGCTGATGCACGAGCCGGATTATGCCGGTATCGTCTCGACTTACCCTGTAGACCTTCAGCTTTCAGGACACAGCCACGGGGGGCAGATTCGCCTGCCAGGCATTGGTGAGGTTGTTACGCCCCCTGGCGCACTTCGCTACGTGCAGGGTCTGTACAACGTGGGTGAGCGTGGAATGCCGCTCTATGTTAACCGCGGGCTGGGGACGACGAGACTCCCGATGCGATTTCTGTGCAGGCCGGAAATTACCGTGCTTACGCTGTCCAGCCGCTAAGGCAAATCATTGTCACACAATTGAAATATAGCTGTTATCAAACTCTAACAGCGATCGGGTAAGCTTATCACATGACCCCCTTTTGAGAATATATAAATGCTTTGGGACCCGAATTGCTTCGGGTCCACTTTTTTTTGTCCTCAATATGACCCACTATAAAAAAAGATCTCCGCCTCAAGGAAGAGGAACGGAAACCTTCTGCTTCTGCTTGTAATACACCCACTCTGTATAGCCGATCTCTTTAAGTACCGCAGCGACCTCCATCAGCTCATCACCGACCCGCGAAGGGACATGACTGTCAGAGCCGAACGTAACATTCACGCCATAGTGGAAGGCACGCTCCAGAATGGCGTGGGAGGGATACCAGCCGCCGCTGAGCTTGGTCTTCCCGGAGGTGTTGATCTCGATGGCAACGCCGCACTCGGCGATGACCTTCAGCGTCTCCTCCAGCGCCTCTTCCGTCATAATATCGGAGAACGAGGGGTAATTGCCCTTCATGGCGTCAATATGGCCGAGAATTTGAAACAGGCCGTGCCGGGCGGATTGGCGGATCAAGGCATAATATTCTTCCTTATGCATCACTTTCTCTTGAGGGGACAGCCCTTTCCAGCGGTTCTTGTTGAAAATGCTGACGCCCAGGGTCTGATGGACCGAACCGATAATGTAATCAAAGGGATATCGGGAGAGCGTTTCGGTATATAGAGCGCCGTGTTCGGGAAAAAAGTCGGATTCAATGCCGAGCAGGACATCAATACGCCCGTCATATTCTTTTTTGAGCTGAAGTACTTCTTCTACATAATGGGCGAGCTCGCTCTTCGCCATCGCAATGCCGGGGAACGGCTGCTCCTCTTCATGTCCGAAGAAAGGCGTGTGATCCGAGATGCCAATGACCTGAAGTCCAGCGGCGATTCCGGCCTCTATATAATCCCGAATGTTACCGTCCGCATGTCCGCAACGAAAATGATGGGTATGCAAGTCAAACTTCATGATGGGAATCCTCCTTGGAATATGATGTCCTGGTGTGCTCCGGCGGCACTTTATTCCGTGCTGATAAACTGTGTTTCCGGCATGCCCTTCAAGTCGCTCAGAAACTGGCGCATCGCGGAGCTCACATACCGGCCGCTCTTATAGATGACGCCGACAGGGTGACTGACCTCCAATTCAATTAAAGGAATAATGCGCAGAGAGCCGTTGCGCAGCTCTTTGGAGACAGACTGCTTGGATAATATGCCCGCTCCCATGTTGATTTCAACCATCCGCTTGATTTCTTCACTGCTGGACAGCTCCATAATGACCTGGGGCTCGATGCCATGCTTTCTCATGACTTCATCTGCAAAGCGCCGGCCTACAGTGTCCTGAGTCAGCAAAATCAAGGGAGTTTGGCCCAGCACTTCAATGCCGGCTTTACTTTGTTTGGCTAGCGGATGGTCAGGAGAGACGACCAGCTCAAAGGAATCATAGAACAGGATGGAGGAGCTTACATTGGGATTACGCTCAATGAGATAGCCAATACCGACATCAATCAGGTTGTTCTCGACACCATGATAAATTTGTGAGGATGCCATGGATTGAATCGTCGTCTTGATATGAGGAAACTGATCCTGAAAATACGACAGCACGCGCGGCAGGATCTGAATCGCAATGGAGGTCGTAGTGCCGAGCCGGATATGCCCCTGCGGGGTCTGATCCAAATCGGAAAGCCGCTGCTTCATCTCATCCACAATGCGTAGAATCTGATCAGCGTGCTCTACAAATACTTGTCCACGGTCAGTTAACGTGACAGGCTGGCTGCGGTCTACCAGCACGGTTTTGAATTCTTCTTCCAGACTTTTAATTTGAGCCGAAACGGCAGGCTGAGTCAGGTTTAGCAGCTCTCCGGCTTTACGGAAGCTCATGGTTTTGGAAATCGTAATCAGCGTTTCCAGCTGGCTGATATTCATGGCCTTCCTCCTAGTCTAGATAAATTGATCACCGGTACACGAATCAGGGTCTTCTTGAATTATAGGGGATTCTGAAATAGGGGGCAAACGTATGCAGCATGAAAGATTGGAAAATGACGGTGTCTGCCGTAAAAAAATTTCAGCTGGTTTATTAAATGCAGACGAAAAAAACCGATAAATAGTAAGAGACTGTTCTTTTTGAACTACTACAAAAGACCCTCTTTAGAGAGGGTTTTATTCCGTTGACTCGGGCCCGTGATTTTGGCACAACGCTTCCAGACTTAATTTATGATGAATTATTACAGGGTATCTATTATAATGGCATTACACTATTACGTGGGACTTTAGGACCCTGACCAACAACCCAGACGAGGGGGCATTCGGGAATGAAAGCGGAAGTCATCAACCCATTTTTAGAATCAGCAAGGAATGTCATTGAGCAAGTCATCCAGATTTCGCCTTCAACCGGTACTCTTGGTGTGAAAGAAATCTCATCTCAGCAGGACCATATCTGGATCTTGATCGGCATGACAGGCCAAATGAAGGGCGATATCGTCTTTGGCCTCCACGAGCAGGTGGCACTTCGCATGGTGTCGATCATGATGGGAGGCTTTGTGATTACGGAGATGGATGAAATGGGCAAGAGCGCGATTTCAGAGCTGAGCAATATGATCAGCGGGAATGCCAGCACCATTTTATCCAATCAGGGGGTCAATGTGGACATTACGCCTCCGCAGGTGTACCACTCGGAAGGCTTTGCGGAATTTTCTTCACGAAAAGCGCTCAGTATCCCGCTGAAGATGGACGGCATCGGGGAACTGGATATTCAGGTCATGATTTCATAAAATAGAAGGATCACAGCCCATCACACCGAAGGCGAAGATCCAGCCTGCCCGGCGAGGCTGCAGGGAGGATAATTGATCATGCTTGAAAATAAAGTTGTAGTCATCACCGGAGCGTCCAGCGGAATCGGGGCCTTGACCGCCAAGAAGCTGTCCCAGCAGGGGGCCTATGTCATTTTGACCGGCAGATCCGAAGCCCGCTTGAAAGAGGCGGTCAGCGGAATGCCTGGCAAATACGAAACGATTCAGATGGACATTGGCAATGCCGAAGAGGTAAAAGCGGTCGTTCACGACATTGAGGCGCGGCACGGTGTTATTGATGTGCTCGTCAACAATGCGGGCTACGGCGTATTTGAGAATTTTTTGGATGCTCCGCCAGAGCGGTTTCAGGATATGATGGATGTCAATTACATGGGCATTGTCCGGACGACACAAGCGGTGCTGCCGGTTATGCTGAAGCAGGGCTTCGGACAGATCGTCAATATCGCTTCAATTGCAGGGAAGATGGGGATTGCCAAGTCATCCGGCTATGCGGCCAGCAAGCATGCGGTTCTGGGCTTGACCAATTCGCTCCGCCAAGAGCTGAGAGGAACGGGGATTACGGTCTCCTCCGTAAATCCCGGTCCCATTGACACGCCGTTTTTTGACCAGGCAGATCCTTCAGGACAATATGTCAAAAATATTAGCTGGTTTGTCATGAAGCCGGACTACGTTGCTGACCGGATTGTGCACTTGATCAAGAAGCGGAAGGAAGAGCTCAATCTGCCGCGATCTGCGGCGGCGGGAATGAGAATCTATCAGCTGTTTCCAAGACTGATGGACAAGGTGCTTTATCGCTGGCTGGATATGAAGTAATGCTGCAACGACCCGCCCCGCTCCCGAGGGAAGCTAAATGCCCCCGGAAGCGGGGCGTCTTTTTTTGCGCGGCGGAGGCCGAAGACCTTAAAGGCGAGGGAATTTGTCTTTGACTTGGTGAGGGCGCCTTTTTTAGCATATAATGAATGAAACGAAACTCGGGACTCTCGAGATAAAGGATGGAGTAACATCATGACCTCTAATGGATTTCAAAGCCTCGGCATCGCCGGGGAATTTACAGAGCGGCTGGCAGAGCACGGAATTACAGAGCCTTCTCCGGTTCAGGCAGAAGCCATTCCGCCTATTTTGGAAGGCAAGGATGTGCTGGCCACCTCGCAGACCGGGACCGGTAAGACACTGGCCTATCTGTTGCCGGCACTGCAGGGCATTGACACGGACAGCAAGCATCTGCAGAAGCTGATCCTCGCGCCGACCCAGGAGCTGGCGATGCAGATTGTGCGGGAAGCGGAGCGGTACGGAGAAGCAAGAGGAATTCGGGTGCTCTCCTTGATCGGCGGCGCTGCTATCAAGCGTCAGCAGGAGAAGCTGAAGCAGCATCCCCAGCTGGTTGTGGGAACACCGGGACGGGTGCGGGAGCTGATCGAAATCAAGAAGCTGAAGATGCATGAAGTCAGCACCGTGGTTGTGGATGAGGTGGATCAGGTATTCAAGCTGGGAGGCGCCGGAGATGTGGACCGGATTCTGAAGAGCACGCTGCGTCAGCGGCAGCTCGTATTTCTCTCCGCCACCGTTAGTGCGGAAACAGCGCAGCTGGTCAAGCAGGAGATGGACAGGCCCGTCGAGATCGGCATTGATCCTGGTGCACGGACTCCGTCTACACTGGAGCATGTGTATTTTGTCGCGGAAGAGCGGGACCGGGTGGATATGGTGCGCCGGATTGTACGGCATTATAACCCGAAGCGCGTGATCGTATTTGTGAATCAGACGGAGGATCTGGCGGAGGTGGAAGCCAAGCTGAACTATGTCGGCTTATCCTCCGCCGCCCTGTACGGGGAGGCAGACAAGCTGACACGCAGCCGCGTGCTGAAAGCGTTCCGCGAAGGAAGCACCCAGCTGCTGGTTGCAAGTGATGTTGCTGCGAGAGGACTGGATATTGAAGGGCTAGAGATGGTCATCAATTATGATCCTCCTCTGAACGCGGAGAGCTATACGCACCGAGCCGGCAGAACCGGACGTATGGGAAAAAGCGGTATGGCCGTGACGGTAGTCACCGACCGCCAGGTGTTCATTATGCGGAAATTCAATCAGGAGCTGGGCATCTCCATTGGAGAGCGGGCGCTGTATGGCGGCAAGGTACGGACACCGCGCTCCAGCAGCTTTCCGGCTAAACGTCCGGCAGGCGGAAGCGGCGGGAAGGCGAAGACGGCTGGCGTACGCCCCGGCTCCGAACGTTCGCCGCGGCAGGGTGCCTCCTCAGAGACCGCTGGGAAGCCGGCGTCAGCGCGCAGTGAGAACCGGCCGGCGCGGCCGTCATCTGCTGCCGGTGCAAGAGAGAGTGTCTCCTCAAGATCGCAAAGCGAGCGTCTCAAGGACCGGAAGAACAAAGGAGCGCCGAAATGGCTGAAGAATAAATCCAAGGGTGAATAGAAGTTGGGGGTGAGGGAATGAAGGAGGTTTCCGAGATCCTGTCCGTGAATGGACTGAGCGGAGGCTACAGCTTGAACCGTCCCGTGCTGCATGAGGTGTCTTTTCAGGTGCGGCCGGGAGAAATGGTCGGTCTGATTGGCCTCAACGGAGCGGGCAAGAGCACGACGATGAAGCATATTCTTGGACTCATGAACCCGCACAAGGGCGAGATCAGGGTGCAGGGCAGAACCCGCAGCCAGGATGCGGAGGGTTATCATGGAGCGCTCGGCTTTGTGCCGGAGTCACCGATTTTGTATGAGGAGATGACGGTGCGGGAGCATCTGGAATTTACAGCCCGCTCTTACGGGGTGAGTAAAGCGGATTATGAGGCCCGCTCAGCAGCCTTGTCCGGCATGTTCCGGATGGAGGAGAAGATGGACAGCCTGTCCTCGCATCTCTCCAAGGGGATGCGCCAGAAGGTCATGATTATGTGCGCCTTCGTGGCCCGGCCGTCGCTGTACATTATCGATGAGCCGTTTCTGGGCCTCGACCCGCTGGGGATTCGTTCACTGCTGGACTTCATGGTGGAGATCAAGCAGACCGGCGCATCCATTTTGCTGAGCTCCCATATTTTATCGACGATCGAGAATTATTGTGAACGCTTTGTCGTACTGCATCATGGCCGGATTATTGCCCAAGGCAGCTTGGAGGACATTGCGGAGCAGGCCGGAAAGCCGGGATTGCCGCTGGAGCAGTTATTTTATGCGTTGATTCAAGACGGGAGCCGCCGATGAACCTGAAGGAGCTGTTATCTAGCCGGCGCGGACAATTCTGGAGCCAGGTGCTGCCGTATCTGGGCTATGTCCTGCAGAGTGGTGTCGCCGTAGTGTTCCTGTTTCTATTGATTGCGTTCTCCGCATGGTATACGTCAATCCTTATCAATGTGCCAGAGGAATTGCCGATCCGCTGGATCATGCTTGGCATCCTGCTGCCGCTGACGATATTCAGCAGCGCCCGTACATATCTAAAGCCTGCGGATGTTGTCTTCTTACTGCCTCAGGAATCCAGAATGGCCTCCTATTTCAGCAGTGCTGTTATCCGTGGCATCGTGTACAAGCTGATCCTGCTGCTGCTGGCGGTGACTATTCTATGGCCGCTGTACATCCGCAGTGACACGGATCCGCAGGGTCTGACTTTTACGGTGCTGTTGTTGAGCGGATTGAAGGTGCTGTCAGGCTGGGGAAGCTGGAGAGAGCAGCATATGGTGTACAAGCCAGCGGCTGCCGGATTTCGCCTCTTGAGATGGTCTGTCATTGGGCTGGCGCTGGCATCCTGGCTGTGGTATTCCCCGGTCAGCAGTCTGATCTTTGTCACGCTGCTGGCTGCAGCTTACCTCGCCGCCAGCCTGATTCCGGTACGTCACCCCGTTCCCTGGGAACGATTCATTCAGCTGGAGAAGCGGCATGCCGCAAAGGTTATGCTTATCTTGAGCTGGTTCGTAAATGTGCCTCAGGGGGAGCAGCGGGTGTATGCCCGTAAATGGCTGTCCCGATGGGGCAGCGGCATCCCCTGGAGCAAGGAGACGGCATACCGTTTCCTGCTGATCAAAAGCCTGTCCCGCAGTGAGTCCTTCGGGATTCTGCTGCGCGTTTTAGCTCTGGGCCTTGTTCTTATGATCATTACCGGGGGACAGCTTGCTTCAGCCGCAGTGTACCTGGTGGCCCTGATGATTGCGGGACTTCAGCTGTCGTCGCTGCGGAATGTGCACCGGGAATCGTTCTGGCTGATGGTTTATCCGCTTCCGGAGGGCTCCCGCTCCCGCAATGAAGTGAAGCTGCTGGTTCAGCTGCAGCTGCTATGGGCGGTGCTTTTGTGGCTGCCCCTTCTGCCTCAGCTCCTCTCCCAGCCGGTCCGTGTGCTGGGAACGGGAGCAGCAGGCCTCGTGCTGGTGTGGGGCTTCCGTGCCGCTGCCATGCGCAAGGCCAAAAAGGAGCTGGAGGAGGACGACCTGTAGCTCAAGCGATGTCAGAATTTGGCGTCAAAGGCGAACGCGTCCGCGTCCGCTGGTCCGAAATCGCTGCATCCTTAAGCCAACAAAGAGAAATAACCAGCCAGGTATAATACCTTTGGCTGGTTATTTTGCCTGCTGCATGCTCTTTTCTTAAAGATGAGGCCATCCCTTGAGTCTACTCTTGCGACAGCCCCACGGAAGCGTCACCGGGATTATACCCAGAAAGCGCGAGTGATGATTACGAGCAGGATAAAGAGTACCAGAATCGCTCCAACATTACCGTATCCACCGTATCCGTATCCTCCGCATCTTGCTGCACCTGCAACTGCACTCATGTTTCATTCCCCTTTCGGTTCGTAATTGGTTGTGGTTGCTTGATACATGGTATTGTATGATGCTCGTGGTGAACAGGTATGGGCGAGCGTGGAGGGTACATGAAATAAAAACAGGGCTGCTCCGGAATCTTCTCGGAAGATTCTTCGGAGCAGCCCTGCTGTCGCATTAGGAGGACTGCAAATCCTGAATGCCTTGATATACGAGATCGAACAGATCCTCCAGATGCTGCTCCTCAATGCAGGAGAAGGCGATCCGCAGATCATATTCACCCAGTGCGATCGTGCCCAAGCCGTACGCCTGAAGCAGATGAACGCGCAGGCTTTCGGCGGAGATGCCTTTCAGCTTCAGACACATGAAATATCCGGAGTTAAACGGATAGTAATCCCAGGCGCCGTCGTATTTACCGCTGTCGAGCAGGAATTTCACCTTGTTCGCCCGGCCCTTCATAATAACGAATTTCTCCTGCTTCTGTGCCTCGAACTCCGGGGAGTTCAGCGCCTCTAGAACAAACGTCTGGGACGGGTGCGAGCCGCTGGAAATTGTGGCGCGGATGATGCCGAGCGTCTTCTGCTCCAGTGCAGTCAGCACACCAGCATCCTGAGAGGCATACGTGATGAAGCCGACGCGGAAGCCCCAGACAAATTCTTCTTTCGTAGCTCCGTCAATCTTCACAGCCAGTACACGGGGATGGAGATCCGCCAGCTTCCCGAACAAGGATTCCTGGAGGGAATCCTCGAAGAAAAGCCCGAAGTACGCATCGTCTGTGACAGCGACGACATTAATGCCGGCTTCGGCTGCATCCTTGATGGCGGATACGATTTCTTCGCCTTCGGCTGCTCCTGGAGTATAGCCGGTCGGGTTATTCGGAAAATTTAGAATGACGACGGCCTTGCCTTTGTCCTTCTGATTCAGGAGTGCTTCGCGCAGCCCGGCGGCATTGAACTTCATGTCCTCTGTAAACAAAGGATAATTCACTGCTTCGCCATGCCGGCGGATGCCGAAGGTCAGCTCGTAGTTCTCCCAATTCTTATCCGGGTAGATGACAGCGTCACCTGCATCCACGAACAGATCTGCTACGATGGAGAGGCCGTGCGTCAGCGCATTGGTAATAATCGGAGTGCTGATGCTCTTGCCTTCAAGGCTTGGATTCTCCTTCAGCATCTTCGTGCGCCAGGCACTGCGCAGCTCCGGCTTGCCGGCTGGCGGGGCATATGGATAGAGATCCTTCGGCGCATAGGCAGACAGCTTATCCTGGATCACGCCCAGGTGCATCGGTCCGCCGCCCTCTGTGGCGATGCCGATCGTTGCGTTATATCGCTTGGCTTGGCTGGCGGCTTCCGCAGATTGGCTTAGAATGCCTTCCTTCGGGAAGTAAATCTCTCGGCCTAGATTGGACAGCATGTCATACACATGGCGGTTGCCCGCGGAAATGCTTTCATTCAATTGTGCAGCCAATGAATTCATGAGTTCATATCATCCTTCCGAATGCTTAGGGTTAAAATGGATTTACCTTCTGTTTACAATCATTGCCTAACATTATATCACTTCACCGCGTGAGCGTCACGAAAAATGAGCGCCATTACAAGTCATCTGCCCCAGGTAATAAGCTATCACGGAATGTCAGCTCCAGGGATATGCAAAACGGCTGAAAAAAGAGTATGATGGGTAGTAGTGCGATTAATGAAAGACAGGGGGAATGACGTGATGCTGGACGCATCGCCGTCTTCTTTTGTAATCAAGCCCGCTTTGGCCAAAATTGTCTGCGAGCCCGGATGGAAATGGCAAAAGCGTGAGAAACCGATGCAAAATTATGACCTATTCTATGTTTGGAGCGGTGAGGGCACCGTAATTGTGAATGATGAGCCTTACGAGGTGTCCAAAGGAAGCTGCTTTCTTTTTTATCCCGGCGATTATACTAGTGCAACACATAACCCGCAGAAGCCGCTGGTCTTGACTTATATACATTTTGACGTCACCGAACCGGTTGAGGATATTCCTGCACGGTACCGCCAGCTGAAGGACACGATTGATTTCGAGTATTTGCTCGCCCGCTATGTGCGCTTGTACCTCGACCAGCCGTTCGGGGCAGAGGAGGAGGGGAAGCTCCTGCTCAAACAGCTGATGATTTTCCTGCTGCGGGAAGACCGCTCGGCCCCACACGTCAAAAAGGCCAGTCATCACTTGAGTGAGGCCATTCAGGAGATTGCCAATTATGTCCGTCTTCATCCCGGCATTTCTCACAAGGTGGAGGACCTGGCTGCCCGCGCCGGGCTGTCGCCGCGTTATTTCTCCATCAAGTTCAAAGAGCTGGTCGGCGTTCCGGTCCAGTCGTATATTATTAAGATGCGGATCGAACGGGCACAGCATCTGCTGCTGCACCAGGGCATGAACGTGACGGAGGTGGCAGATGCCCTGGGGTACCGCGATATTTTCTTTTTCAGCAGGCAGTTCAAGCAATACACCGGCAAAAGCCCGTCAGAGGTACGCTAGGGACTGCAGGATCCAGAAATTGACCGCATGCTTGGATCTGGTTCACCGCAATCCTGCTAGGGTAATATCAGGGAAGACAAGACATACAGAGAGGGGGTGCCGGCAATGAGCCAGAGAAGAAGAATGCGCAGCCTGAACGGCGGTCGAGGAGGCTGGAGCGTTTTTAGAAATCGCCTGCGTCGGTCCAAATTCGTTGATTCCAATCCCGAAGTGGATATGTGGTTCTAATACAGCTTAAACTCAGCAGCACCTTGAAGCGCTTCACGGTTCAGGGTGCTTTTTTGATGTGTTATAAAGGAGAGTAGAATATGGCAAGGAACAACAAGCCTGCTGACGGTGTAAAGCCGCGCAGCGGCAAGAGCGCGCTGGTTACCGGTGCATCCAGCGGCTTCGGACAATTGATCGCATTGGAGCTGGCTTCCAGAGGCTATGAGGTTATGGCCGGGGTCCGTAGAGAGGAAGCACGGGCGGAGCTGATGGATCTGGCGCTGGCAGCCGGTGTCGAAACACGCATCCATGCCGTGCTGCTCGATATTTGTTTGGAGGAGCAGGTCCATGCTGCAGTGGAAGAGGCGAGTGACCGCTGGGGACGGCTCGACGTGCTCGTGAACAATGCCGGAGAGGCGGTGGGCGGGTTTGTGGAGGAGCTGTCACTAGAGAGCTGGCGGAGACAATTTGAGGTTAATGTGTTCGGAACGATCTCCATGACCCGTGCGGCGCTGCCGCTGCTGCGGAAAAGTGAGGGAGCCAAGCTCATTCTGATGAGCAGCATCAGCGGGGTGATCGGCTTTCCAGGATACGGTCCGTACGCTGCCTCAAAGTTTGCGGTAGAAGGGCTGGGAGAGAGTCTCGCGATGGAGCTTGAGCCGTTTGGCATTCATGTGGTTCTGGTGGAGCCGGGCGCCTACGGTACGCCGATCTGGGACAAGGGCTTCCGCGGAATCCAGCCCGCCGCAGAGTCGCCGTACCGGGAGATGCTGGAGGACGTGCTGGCCTTCTCCAGCCAGACCGCAGGCGCAAGCGGCGATCCTCTTGAGGTCGCGGTACAGGTAGGAAATATTGTTGATCAGAAGTCTCCCAAGCTGAGATATATGCTGCCATCCTCCAGCCGCTGGACGCTTGCGGCCAAACGTCTGCTGCCGCACCGCCTGTTTCGGAGATTGGTGCTGTCAGCGATCCGGCGCAGTCGGAAATAACGGGTGCTAACGGGTGCGTTCATAAACAGATCAAAGCGGCAGCTCACGTGGGTGGGCTGCCGCTTGGTTATACAGATATGTGACAGGACAGGGGCCGCTAGCCTTTGCTCGCAGGAGGGTGCAGCAGGCCAAGGAGCTCTCCCATTCGGACCTTATCGCCGACCTTGAGATCGCCGCGGGGAGTGAAGGTTCCGTTCTCGGTCAGCAGGACAACGGTGGAACCGAATTCAAAATAAGCCAGCTCGTCCCCGATGCTCCACTGGGTGCGCGATTCATCCGCATAGCGGATGCTGCTGACGTTCATGGCACCGACCTTCACCACAGCAACCTCGCCAAATCCGTGGGCAATGTATGTGATCAGCCGCTCGTTCCGGCTCAACACTCCCCGGATATGCGTCATCGCAAAATCATTGACAGGATACACCTTGCCTTTGAGATATTCACTTTCCGATTGGGTGCCGGTCACGGGGGAGTGAATGCGGTGATAATCTGTCGGGCTCAGGTACAGCACATACATATATCCATGCATGTAATTTTCCATGCGGGGAGACTGCGCGAGCAGATCGCCCACGGTATAATCCTGGCCCTTCACATTTAGAATGGTTCCTGCATGAATTTCTCCCATGCCGGTAATAATGCCGTCCACGGGAGAGGTCATCGCGTCCGCCGTCGTATCAATCTCGCGCATGCCGATCTTTAGCCGGCGGGAGAAGAACTCGTTCAGCGACCGGTATTCCTGAATTTCTTTTTCCGCCTCGTGGGCTGGAATTTGATAGGCTTTAATAAATGTTGGGATCAGATAACGGCTTAGCCCGCTGTGTGAAAAGCGTCCCATTACCCGGGATACCCAACGGCGGGAGGAAAGCTCGGTCATCAGTCTCAGTAATGTTTTGGCCATAATATTCTCCTTTAACCTTAAACCGCGTGTGTCAGGCGTTTACGAAGCATTCCTATTCTGAACTATATTGACATAGAACAAGGGTGAAATCAATAAGGCGCAGCGCTGTGAAAAAAACTCTTGCAAATTGTTGGAAATCTGTGTATTTTTAAGTCAGCCAAAAACCGAATATGGACTACGGGGGCTTGAGTGAATCAGGCTGAGATTGCAGATAAGATCCTGCTGCTGACCGTTAATCTGAACTGGGTAATGCCAGCGTAGAGAATATCCGCGTCCCTTTGTGTCTATTGGGTCTGTTTTCCGTCTGCGCTTGTGTCCAGGCGGTTTTTTGTCGTTCTTGCAAGTTATTCTAGGAAGAAGAGAGGATGAAGGACATGCAAAGCAAGACATTGGGAGGTTTACCGGTAAAAAAGGGGCTTCGCCTCAGTGACATTCTCGTCACCGTATTAATTTCGTTAGTATTTGGAGTGGTGTATCATTTCTGGGCATCGGTGTACAGCTTGTTCAAGCCGCTGTTTCCTGAGGCGGGCGAGCTCATGTACGGCATGTGGTTTGCGGCGGCGACGCTTGCGTTTCTGCTGATCCGAAAGCCCGGAGTCGCAGTCATTGCCGAGCTCGCTGCTGCGCACATCGAGGTACTGTTCGGAAGCGGGTGGGGCTTGAATCTGCTGCTGTACGGCTTGATTCAGGGACTAGCTTGTGAGCTGATATTTGCCGCATTCCGCTATCGCAAGACGGGGGCCTGGGTGGTTGCCCTGGCCGGGGCTGCAGCAGCCTTCGGCTCTATGTTCATGGACTTCTACTTAAGCTATACCGATGATTATGCACTGTGGATGTTCATATTCAAGTATTCCATGCGCGTCATCAGCGGTGTGCTGATTGCGGGCCTGGCCATGCTGGCGCTGGCGAAGGCGCTGGAGCGGACCGGGGTGACCTCGCTGCTGAATCCGGCCTCCTCCAAAGACTATGCGGCTCTGGATGATGCACGGAATGGCTGAGCCGGCTGCAAGGGTGCTGGATACGGCGGAAGCGGTGGAGCCGATTGCCGCATCCGTTCGGGATCTCCGGCTGAAGTTTCCGGGAGACGGTCCGCTGCTGTTCAGAGATCTTAGCTTTCAAGCAAAGCGGGGGGAAAAGATTCTGCTGCTGGGACCGAGCGGCTGCGGTAAATCTACGCTCATTCAGGTGCTGAGCGGAATGATTCCGAGAGCCGTAGAAGTGCCGATGAAATGCGCGGACCAACTGCATCCGTCTTCATGGGCATATGTGTTTCAGGATCCAGACACGCAGTTCTGTATGCCTTATGTCGATGAAGAATTAGCGTTTGTGCTGGAAAATTTACAGGTCCCGCGAGACCATATGAGTGATCGGATGCGGGAAGCCCTTGACGCTGTCGGGCTGAAGCTGCCCGACATGCATACACCGATCTCCACACTGTCACAAGGTATGAAGCAGCGCCTGGCGCTGGCATCAGCTCTGCTGCTGGAGCCGGAGGTGCTGTTCCTGGATGAGCCCTCTGCTTTGCTTGACCCGGAAGGGCGGGAGCAAATCTGGGAAGCCGTTAAGGCGGTTTCAGGGGACCGAACGCTCATTATCGTGGAGCACCGGATCGACGAGATGCTTCATTACGTGGACCGGGTGGTGCTGTTTGGACCGGAGGGCCAGATTCTGGGCGATGGGAGACCGGATTTTATTTTTGGTGACTATCGTCAGGAGCTGAAGCAGTACGGCATCTGGCACCCGGGAGTGTGGCAGGAGTTTCGGTCCACGCAACCGGAGCGGTCATCGCGCTTAGTGGAAGGCAGAGTCCCGGATCAGCTGAAGGGAGGACCTCTGACAGAGACAGGCAATCCTGCACCTGTGCTGGAGTTGAGCCAATTTCAGGTGCTGCGAAGAAACCAACCTATTGTTCATGTTGATGAAGCGCGGGTGTATCCAGGGGATTTCACAGCCATTATCGGACATAATGGTGCTGGCAAAAGCTCGCTGTTACTCGGCCTGATGGCTCTGCTGCCCTTCACCGGCACGTACCGGCTTGGAGAGCAGGTCATACCGGCGGGCAGTCAGCGGCGGGTGCGCAAGCAGCGGGAGCAGGCGCTTCGCCGCATCGGATTTGTGTTTCAGAATCCGGAGCTGCAATTTGTGTGTGAGCGGGTGCTCGATGAGGTTGCTTATTCCTTGATCGTGGAAGGGTACACTCCAGAGAAAGCGATGCAGGAAGCGGAGGTCTGTCTTGCCCGTTTCGGCTTGAAGGGACTGGAGGATCGGCATCCGTACCAGCTGTCCACCGGACAGAAGCGAAGGCTGAGCGTCGCAACGGCGATGGTCCGCAAGCCTGACGTTCTGCTGCTGGATGAGCCGACCTTCGGGCAGGATGCCCGGAATACCTTTGCCATCCTGGAGCTGTGCCAGGAGCTGAATGAGGCGGGAACCGCCATTTTGATGGTCACCCATGAGATGGAAATTGCTCATCAGGCGGCCCGCGAGATCTGGGAGATCGGTCAGGGGCGGCTGCTGTCCCGGCAGACAAGCCGCGGCATGTATGATAAGGAAGCATGTGCGGCCAAGGCCGAATCCTTCAGCAGTGTCGTGGAGGTGGGGGTATGAATGTATGGGGACAGGATCGAATCACATGGCTGCATAAAGCTAACCCTGTAGTCAAGCTGGGTATTCTGCTGCTGCTGTTCACCATGACGGTGCTGACGCACAATCTGGATTTTATAATGTATCAGGCTGCGGTGTTTACGGTTTGTCTGGTGCTGCTCTGCGGCTTGAAGCTGTGGAAGATCGGGCTGTTTTCACTGCCCTTTCTGATCGCGTTTGTTTCCTCGGCTTCCACGATGATGCTGTTCGGGAAGGGAGAGACCATCTGGTGGGAGTGGGGGCTGTTTAAAGTGTCGGAGGAAAGCTTCTACCGCGGCCTGCATCTTGGATTTAAAGGGATTGCGTTTGCGGCGGAAGGGCTGTTATTCGTAACGACCACGTCTTCGGTAGCCCTCTTCTATGGACTGATGCAGAAGTTGAAGCTGGCTCCTAAGTTTGCGTACAGCTTTATGGCCTCCATTCGGCTGCTGCCGATGGTGTGGGAAGAGTTTCTGATTCGAAGACAGGCCCTTCAGGTGCGCGGTATGCGTCCGGTAAAAGGAATTCGCGGCCTGGCGGAGCGGGCCAATATGTTCGCGGTGCCGCTGCTGGCTCAAAGCATCCGCCGGGCCCACCGCGTCGCGGCGGCGATGGAAGCCAAGCAATTTGACGGGGATCAGGGGAAGGGCAGAACCTTTTTCTACGAATCCCGATATTCCAGATATGATCTGGTCATTATGCTGCTGCTGGCAGCTGCAGCAGGTGCTGCGTATTTGTTCTCCATCTGGGCCCCGGGCTTCGGGATTGGAGACGTACGTTTCAATTGATTTTATACAGGGTCCGTGCTACACTGACTGTAAATACTTACCTGCTGCCGTATAAAGCGGAGCTTGCCGAGACATTGGGCGGGCTCTGCTTTTTTTGGTACTTGAGGACTTCATAAGGAGGAAATAGCAATAGATGGGTAGAATTTCCTGTAGTGCGAGTTTTGTCGCTTGCTGACTAAGAGGAGGGGAGGATTTCAATTTCAGAAGGAGCGGAGCTGGTCGAGGAGGACAAGGCAAATGAAGAACACGTGGAGACCATTTATGGCAGGCGCACTATGTATGGGGGTGTTCCTAGGGGGCGCTGAGGTGGTGGGAGCAGCCAAAGCTTCATTTAACGACGTGCCAGCAAGTCACTGGGCTAAAGCTTCTATTGAGGGTGCCGTAGCTAAAGGGTATTTCAAAGGATATGCCGACGGGACGTTTCGGCCGCAAGCCCATATCACGCGGGCGGAATTTGCCGTACTGCTGTCACGGATTTCGAGCAATGTGGTAGAGAATGACTCTAGCACATTTGCAGATATTGCAGGTCACTGGGGAAGATCTGGCATTGAACAGTCTATCGGGATGGGCTTTCTGACGCCGTCAGATTACTCGGGCGGCTTTAAGCCAGACGAGGCATTAACCCGCCGTGAGATGGCGAAGTGGATGGCGTCAGGGCTTGCAGCCAGAAATGAGGGATTTAAACAGGCGCTGTCGGATACGAAGGATACGCTAGTACCAGTGGCTGAGTACTATAAGGGTGGATTGAACCCGAGCGATTACTCTTATCTATCGGTGGTGCTTGGCACAGGATTGATGACGGGTTACCTGGACGGCACCTTCGGTCCATCCCAGCCAACGACCCGGGCAGAGGTTGCCGTCATTCTGTCTCGATATCAGCAGGTACAGCTTAAAGAGGCGTCAGATTATCAGGATCTGGAGGAGATGCGTGAGGTTGGATTGACGGGGACGAATTTGTTGTCGGCGACGCCGCATGTGTACACGAAGTCATACGAAACAGAAAGAGTTTCTTCTTTTGATAAGTTTGCTAATAAGCCATATCCTATGCTCTATAATCGAGGAACGATGACGATACATAGAATGATTGTAGTGGATGCAGTGAGTAAAACGGAATCTAAGAACTTATATGGGAAGATGTTCATGTCTAGTGATCTTACAGTACGTGTGGTTGATGATCATTACAATGTCTTCTTGGAGGCGACAGTCATCCCTCATGACAACACGTCTCTTACTAATGGGGCGTTTCCTGACTCCACTCTTTATAATTTTACAAAAGGAAGGGGATTTGAGAGTAAAACGGCCCGCCAATACGGATTAACACTACTTCCAGTTAGCGATCATTTCATAAAGACAGGCTTTTTTAAAAAAGATGTTGCGAGAACATTCTGGTTTCACAATCACTTAAACAAAGATAGAAATGCCAGTGTGAATGGCAGCCATATGGGCAGGTTAGGAAATGGAACACTAACTTCTTGGGCTATTCCAATGTCAAAATAAAGAAGTTCATAACAAACTACTTATCCGTGGTAAAAGATTGAATCTTTTACCGTTTATCAAAAGCAATGTTGTTATACATAGTCGTAGTTGAAGCTGGAACGAAATTACCGAATTTAACGGGAGAAGAGAATGAAGAACACGTGGAAAGCATTTATGGCAGGCGCGCTATGTATGGGGCTATTCCTAGGGGGCGCTAAGGTGGTGGGAGCGACCAAAGCTTCGTTTAACGACGTGCCAGCAAGTTACTGGGCCAAGGCTTCTATTGAGGGTGCTGTAGCTAAAGGGTATTTCAAAGGATATGCCGACGGGACGTTTCGGCCGCAAGCCCATATCACGCGGGCGGAGTTTGCCGTACTGCTGTCACGGATTTCGAGCAATGCGGTAGAAAATAACTCTAGCACTTTTGCAGATATTGCAGGTCACTGGGGAAGGTCTGGTATTGAGCATTCCATTGGGATGGGCTTTCTGACGCCGTCAGATTACTCGGGCGGCTTTAAGCCAGACAAGGCATTAACCCGCCGTGAGATGGCGAAGTGGATGGCGTCAGGGCTTGCAGCCAGAAATGAAGGATTTAAACAGGCGCTGTCGGATACGAAGGATACGCTAGTACCAGTGGCTGAGTACTACAAGGGTGGATTAAACCCGAGCGATTATCCATATCTATCGGTGGCGCTTGGCACAGGACTGATGACGGGTTATCTGGACGGCACCTTCGGTCCATCCCAGACAACGACCCGGGCAGAGGTTGCCGTCATTCTATCTCGATACCAGCAGGTACAACATAAAGAGACGTCAGATTATCGGGATCTAGAGGAGATGCGTGAGGTTGGATTGACGGGGACGAATTTGCTGTCGGCGACGCCGCATGAGTATCCCAAAATATTAGGCACCACTGAAATTGCGGATTTCACTAGATTTTCAAACAAATCCTATCCAATGTTGTACAACAGTGGGACTATGACGGTTCATCGAATGATTGTTACAGATGCAAAATCCTCAACTCAACATAACAATTTGTACGCAAGGATGTTTATAGACTCGTATTTCAGTATTTCGGTAAGGGGTGACATGTACAATGTCTTTCTCGAGGTCACAGTGGTTCCAAACAACAATACATCGTTATCAAATGCCGCCTTTGCGTCAGCAACTGTTTATAACTTCACCACAGGAAGAGGATTTGAAAGTGGGACAATCAAAGAATTTGGTCTGACGGTTCTTCCAAGAGATGATAATTACCTGACATCAGGATTCTTTAAGGAAAATGTCCCGCGAAAATTTTGGATGCATAAGTTTCTAAACAGAGAATGGAAATCTAGCAGTAATGGTGGTTCGATGGGGAGATACGGTACCCTTACAACATTCTCTATTCCAAGATCTGAGTGATCGGGAAAAATGGTTCAATAAAAATATTGACAGTATTAGTTATCGCTAGACGTCAGAATACCGCTTGTCGCTTGCTGATTGAGATGCACAAGATCTCGGTGCAGGCAAAATGGATTAAGGAGGAGAAAGAGCGTGAAGAAAATGTGGATGACGCTTATGGCAGGTGCAATGTGTATAGGTGCCATACTGGGGAACGGGGAGTCAGCGGAAGCAGCCAAAGCTTCGTTTAACGATGTGCCAGCAAGTCACTGGGCTAAGGCTTCTATTGAAGGTGCCGTAGCTAAAGGGTATTTCAAAGGATATGCCGACGGGACGTTTCGGCCGCAAGCCCATATCACGCGGGCGGAATTTGCCGTACTGCTGTCACGGATTTCGAGCAACGTGGTAGAGAATGACTCTAGCACTTTTGCAGATATTGCAGGTCACTGGGGAAGATCTGGCATTGAACAGTCCATCGGGATGGGCTTTCTGACGCCGTCAGATTACTCGGGCGGCTTTAAGCCAGACAAGGCATTGACCCGCCGTGAGATGGCGAAGTGGATGGCTTCAGGGCTTGCAGCCAGAAATGAAGGATTTAAACAGGCGCTTTCGGATACGAAGGATACGCTAGTACCGGTGGCTGAGTACTACAAGGGTGGATTAAGCCCGAGCGATTATCCCTATCTATCGGTGGCGCTTGGCACAGGACTGATGACGGGTTATCTGGACGGCACCTTCGGTCCATCCCAGCCAACGACCCGGGCAGAGGTCGCCGTCATTCTGTCCCGATACCAGCAGGTACAACTTAAAGAGGCGTCAGATTATCAGGATCTGGAGGAGATGCGTGAGGTTGGATTGACGGGGACGAATCTGCTGTCGGCGACGCCGCATGTGTATCACACCGTTCATGGTTCAAATAAAATCACCAGTTTTGACAGCTTTGCTAATAAGCCTTACCCCATGCTTTATAACCGGGGAACGATGACGGTGCATCGAATGATCGTGGTCGATGCAGTGAGCAAATCAGAATCTAAGAATTTATATGGGAAGATGTTTATATCTAGTGATTTTACATTTCCAGTACATCCCCTTGTATATAATGTGTTTCTCGAGGCGACCGTGATCCCTAATGACAACACGTCTTTAACAAATGCAGCATTTCCTAACTCAACGCTTTACAATTTCACGGCCGGAAATGGTTTTAACAGTGAGGCAGTTACAAGGTTTGGTTTGACAGTACTTCCAGCAAAAGATCATTTCATAAAGACCGGGTTTTTTAAAAAAGATGTGCCACGCCGTTTTTGGATGCATCGATTTCTAAATAGAGGCATAGGCGATGGGGCTAATGGTAGTGATATGGGCAGAATTGGGAATGGAACGCTTGCATCGTGGTCCATTCCATACACTAAGTAATAGGTGCTTTTCATGTTTTTTTCAATTAGAAACCTGACGGCGTTATTAAGTATAGTTGGAATTTTATTCATGTTGGAGAACTACTCGTTGGCAGCAAGCAAAATTATTGCTGAAAGCACAGATCTAGCAGACACTGAACAACTCCCTACGCCAAGTTTTCACCCGAAAGCGTCAACTGGACCTACGGCTTACCAGAAAAAAGTGATAAGAGTCGAGGGATTAAAAGAAGCTAACCCTGGAGTCTATTGGTATCAAATCGACGATGGTAGGTTTCGTGCAGAAAGTTACCGCGCTCCGGGTGGGTACATCTACGCGAATAATGCAGGTACAAAGTTTGCGCCTATTCCTGACGTCACAGAAGTAGTTGATAAGGTTGAAATGAGAAGTAATCTTTATTACAAACCAACTCGGTATAATAGTTTGGATAACCAGGGTTATACTTATGAAAAAGTCAAAAATGAAATCATAACAAAGGCAGAATCAGTTCTTATTCGTCAGGGATATCAATCTGAAATTACTAGCTTAGAAATAACAGATCTAAAGACCGCTACTATTATCACTTCAAAAACAGGAAAAGGGTTCGTACCGTTTAGTCAAGAAGACACCGGCAACAAAGCCTGGAGCGATGCTTGCGGCTGCTATCTGGACTGGAGCAAGTGGACCTTTGGCTACTACACCCCCATCAACATCTACTGGCGTGGGGACGTAATCGAGGAGAAAAAAATCACCCTCACCGGTAAGGCCACGCTGGATATCGGTGAGGAGACGAGTCTGGCCGCCGCGGTTTCGACCTTGTCTCCAGGGCAAGTTGATTTCAGCGCGCCGGTGAATATCTCCTACGCTGCCGATTGGAGCACAGACAAGCAGTCTGTTGTTAGCCTTGTCGGAAGCTCGGGCAAGGTTAAAGGCGTCAGCCCGGGGACGGCGACCGTCACCGCGGTTTGGCGGAAGCAGGAGACCCCGAATGATGAGGGCTACGTCCTGACCGCCTCGCTCACCCTGACCGTTCAAGACGGCGGGTGCGTGGGAGACTGTGGTCCGCCGCCCGCGCCGGGAGGCGGCTGCACCGCGCCCGTTCCAGGCGACTCGGTGACGGGAAGTGTTATGGACCCGTCGGCGACCGCCGTAATTCGGGCAGATCCACGGGGGCAGGAGCGCTTTGACGTGCTTCAGGGCATCCCGACCTCGGAATCTCTCTACGGCAACGTGATGGCGCGGTCATATCTATATCAAAATGAGTTTGTGAACATGCACGGAACGTGTACATACACGGTTCCGGTCACACAGCCGTATCTGCTTCAGTGGGATGAGGAAGAAAATGGGCCGCCGGATGCCAGCGGAAAGCCCACGACGATAACCGTCCGCAAGCAGCGCAGCGAAACGGTGACTCAGGAGTACACGGTAGAGCGACCTTACGCTTACTGGGTGATCGGGAAACTGGAGGTGTATCAGTTGCAGGAGGCGGAGCTGATGAACTATGCCCTGTCCGGTGGTACGATGACCCTGCGCCCGGCAGGATATACGCCGCCTTCCTATGCTGCTGCAACGGCGGGGGAGCACCTTCTGGAGCCTTCCATCAACGCGGTCACTTTGCCGCTCAAGACGGTCGCCGGTGACCAGGTGCCAGCCGAGGATTTCACAGCCTATGCGGAAGAAGCAGTCACGCCCGTCAAGGTCCGGAATGATCACCTGACCTTCAACCAAAGCTTGATCCTGGACAGCTCGCTGGTGGAGGAGTCGGGCCCGGCGCCATCGGCCCTTCCTGCGCCCGGCTGGATTCATCCTGATGTACTGTACAGTCCGAACCATGTGATCTCGGCGGATAAAATCAACCGCTCCAGGGCGCCCAGCCAGGGCACCCTGGCTTACCAGCGGATGCCCGTCCAGATCCAGGACAGTGGAGTCGATCCGGTCTTTCCGATTGCATCCATTAATCCAGTGACAATACATACTCCGGTTGTCCTCTATGCCTCAGTGTCCGATGACCAGGCGCACAACCAAAAGACGGAGCCCCATCCTACCCGGGCGGCCTTCATTCTGGATCGGCCCTTCACCGTCCGGATCCCAACCTCCGGACAGCATCTGCAGGCGTCGTCCTTTCCCGGCTACGGGAACCGGGATTATGCCCGCTATGTTCGGAGTAAGCAGGTTCGCTTTCCGTTTGATGTCTATCAGGCAGATCGAAGCACCTTTATCCCGAAGCATACGTGGATCGACATTCCGGTTCACCAGCTGGACACGGAGTTCTTCCTGCCGGTATGGGTCGACGAAGGCGAGTACGAGGTATACTTCAGGACGCTGGCTGAGAATGCTCCGGCAGACTACAGCTGGGAACGGGAGGCAAACCTTCATCTCTCGCACCACGCTGCGGTGGATGAGGTCAGTGTGGACGTGATCGGGCGGCTGTATGACTTCAAGGTGACGGATATTGCTGATTACACATGGGAGACGGTGTTCCGCACCGCGAAAGGAAGCAGAGAGCATACCGGCAAGGTGTACTGGACCGGCCTGCAGCATCTGGATGGAGGCAGCCGTGGCAACGTGCTGCCATACACCCTGCCGATTGCACCGGGCAAGCACCCGCAGGCCGGCTATGCTAATGCCGCTGTGAAGACGGGCTACCACTTCAAGTTTGATGTGAAGACCAAGGGCAATTTGTTCGGGTCAAGTGACGGTATCGCCATCACACCGCGATTTGATTTTGTCCATTTAGATGGCCGGGGTCGCCAGCCGGTGGACCTGTACTACCACCGCGGGAAGGAGTACTTCATTCCAATCGGCTCCCCGCAGGATACGGTGAAGCGCGAGATCACGCTGAATACCCGGCTGCGCAATGTGCCGCTGCAGGAGCTGCTCGATACGGCCGCTTACCAGTACCAGAGAGGTCCGCAAGGAGAGGCACTGCAGCCCTACACGAGCCGCTACCTCCAGCAGGTGAGCACGGAGAAAACATGGATTGGCCGTTATGATTGGCTGCTGCTGCCGTCCCAGCTGCGGACCCTGATCGGTCCTAAGGCTGGCCTTCCGCCTACGGTAGATCCTTACCGGGCGAGTGCCGCGATCCAGCGCTGGTACGGCGAATACAGCCTGCCGGCGGAGGTCTATGCGGTGCCGCAGGGGACCTCGCTGCCGGAATATGCCCGGCGCTATGGACTGGACGAGCAATCGGACCTGTTCTTGAAAGAGGGATACATTATCGTGAACTTTGACCTTGAAAGCGTGCGGAATGGGGATGTTGCCCATCCGCATCTGCAGTATATCCATGCCCCGCATATGAATCAGTGGCGGCTTGAGGGCTTTCAGGACAGTATCCGCAACCCTGCCGGACAGAGGTTTCCGCTGCTGGACGGAGATGTGCTGTTCTACCACGGCGACCTTGGCAGCCGGCAGGATTTTGAGGCGCAGGTGCCGCACTAATGAAATGAAGCCGAACAATCGAACAACCGAACAACGCAGTAACACGATCAACTGAGTGCTCTCATTCTAAATCGAGGCAGCGATGGAGCTCCTGGACGTTATATCTATAATGGTGTTACACGGGTCCAACCAAACTAAACGAGTACAAGCAAAGCAAAGAGTAGGGGATAAATCCTGCTCTTTGCTTTGTATTACGTGATTTCGGTCACTTCAATAAGCTCATCGCCAAATGTCGTTGTAGACCAGACCCATGCTTCTAGCATGTCATTTGGTTTAAGATCAACGATCGATTTCCTGGTCACTTAGCTTCCATTAACAAATCCCCTATGATGGTCAGCATCTACGAATGAGCCGAAGCTTCTCATACATTAGCGCGGATTCAATTTGACCTGAGCGCCTTTACCGCTGGACTGGATCCCGGTCTCCTTTGTTCCGGATTCCTTCAGATCGGTCAAGAGACGCTCCAGCACGGCTTTGGCCGCGGCAGCCTCTTTGGCGCCGGAGGCTCTGACCACAAGCTGCACCGGCTTGCCGGAGCGGAGATGCTTGTCTGCCTGGCGCAGCTTGGTATCGTAATCATGCTCCTCGATGTGCGCAGTAAATCTTAGCTCTTTTACTTTTTCCTTCGCTGTTCCTTTGGACTTCTTGTCCGCGGCGGGGCGGCTGTTGTTCTCCGTTCTTTTCTGCCCTTGCGCGAAGGCCTTTCCTTTCCCTTTAGCAACAAGTCTGCAGGGCGGCGGGCTGCTCATCAGCGAGGTGCAGAGTAGGTCGGCTTTATACCAGCGGGCCATCGCAAGAGCCTCTTCCCGGGACAACACCCCGAGCGGCTCTCCGTTTAATCCGCTAAGGACCACCTCTGATGCTTGAATTTGTTCGTTTATAAATACGGCCACAATACATTCCCTCCCGAATAAATACACAGATCGATAGAACTATCATAAAGTGAGCATGCAATAATTACAATCCGTCAAGCACGCCTGATTAAGAATGTGTGTTCGGTTAAATATCAAAAAAATAAAGCATTTCCTGTGGAATGCCGGCTCTTAAATAATACTCTCTCAATGATTCGTCGGGCTGCAGTGTCACGTTAGCGGTAAGGAGCAGAATGGCGAAGCGATGGGCCTGGCGTTCAAGCTTCCCTGGCCAAAAGTACGAGTGATCCTCCAAAAACAAACGGCTGATCCCTTTATGCAGCCGATCATGACCCAGCTCATGGGCACAGACGAACCGCTGCCACTCCAAAGGCAGCCTGGAATGAATGACAATGAATCGCCGCCGTAGCTTCCGGACGTAAAGCCCCTTGGTAGACTTGCCGAGATCAGCATAACGGATGTGAACGCCGAGCAGCGAAGCCAGTGTAAAAGGACAGCTTGTATGATGTTTGCGTACGAGCTTGCGTACAAGTGCTTGAAGCAGATCATCCATGATATTCACCTGCAGCTTTACTAAATTTAACGGGAGTCAGCGTTTACTTAATCTCTCCCCTAACATTCTGGACAGCTATGGCTTGTTCCTGCCGCGCTTGTTCATTTTCTTGGCCTCCCATAAGAGTCCGGTCAGGACGTCCTTGATACGCTGCTTGTCCTCCTGGTCCAGCGGAATTCCATCAAACATAAGCTCTCCGTCATCCTCGAGCAGGTGCTTGAAATCCCTTTTGTCCTTGTTGGTGGCCCATTCCGGAATCACGAGCTTGTCTTCGTCCTCGGAGGACTGCAGATCCTCCCAGTATCCTGCCGCCTGCATCATCTCTTCATAAGGAGCTTGAAGCGCCTCCGCTAGCTTGCGGAGCGTTTGCGGCTTGGGAATCCCTCTCAGGCCGTTTTCAATCCGGGAAATTTGGGAGCCGCTAATGCCGGCCGCCTGCGATAGCTGACTGATGCTGAGATTCTGATCTTCCCGAAGTGTTTTCAGATATTCGCCAAATGCTTGCTCCACATCCGCCACTCCTAAACGTTCAAATATACTGCATCCTTTATATAGTATAAACACGAGCCTGCGTGTTGCCAACAGGTTCTAAATTCTGCGTATCGTTGCCAAAAGGCAAGGAAACAAGAGCATATCTTAAGCAGCATTCAAAAAGGGTCACGCATTCCTGTTTTACGACAAACACCAAATAGTGGTATATTGATCTTAAATACGAACAAAATGGGAACAGGGACTTCGATAAATGGAAGAGCCTTTGAGCCCGCACTACATTTTTTTAAGGAGTGAGAAGCATGAATCACCATTTACCGGAATTGGATCGCCGCAAGACCCAGCAGGCCATTGAAGCCTTGTTTGAAAAATACCGCATTTATAAAACCATCACCTTTGAAGCCCGGGAAACCGATCTGACCGCTTTATACGGTGACAGATCTCATGGTCCCACCAATGGAACCTCAGAGCAGACTGCGCAGGCAGAGAATACGAACATGGATGTTCCTGCCGCGAGGAAGCAGTATTGCGATACGATTGATCTCATGGTAGAACGGCTGAGTGAACGGGAGCAGCGGCTGATTCGAGAGCGGTATTTGAAGCAGGACGACGTTTACGATTACAAGGTGTACAATCACATGCTGGAGCCGCCCGTCAGCAAGGATACGTATGCCAAAATCCGCAGCCGCGCTTTTTACAAGCTCGCTCTTGCGTTTGCAGATCGGGGAATGCTTCACTTGGAGAAGCTGCGTAAGGGGAGCAAGGCGAAGGGAAATGGCAGAGCTATGAGCTAATATACAACGGGACAAGCACCGCTAAATAAGAACGTGTGTTCCTGCTTTTTTTGTCCCGAGATTCGTCCGAGGTTCTTCCTTGGATCGTCAGCGATATATCCTGAAGAAGGTACAATATTTGTAGCAAGCGGAGGCGATATCTCATTTCAAGGAATAGGTGTACTCAGTGTTACGACACAACGTCGATAAAGGAAAGGAGGCGAGTGATGCATGCAGGATTCTTCTTGGATTACACTGATGAGCTCTGTGGTTTCAAACCTGGGATTTCCAATTGTAGTAGCCGGATTCTTGCTGCTGCGTGTTGAGAAGAAGCTTGAAGCATTAAACCATGCTGTTCTGGAGCTGCAAAAAGAACTTCGGGATGATCGGAATGCATCTCATGGAAAGAAGTAAACTCCAAAAATACCTGACATCCTTTTTCAATACCGTCAGGAATAACATATAATTAGAACACAAGACAGAGAGACTGGTTACAGGAGTGGAACAGTATGGAGCATATATTGAAATCTCTGCGGGAGCATCGGCAATATCCGGAGCAGACGAAGCAGGACGTAACCCGGGCCGCTTATGAGCGGGACTATTCCCGCCTGATTCATTCGCCGACCTTTCGGCGGCTGCAGGGCAAATCGCAGGTATTCGGGGCCGGCACGGGAGATTACTACCGCACGCGCTTGACGCATTCCCTGGAGGTGGCGCAGATTGCAAGGGAGGCCTCGCGCAGCCTGCTTCGCTCTTACCCGGAGGTGCTGCCTAAGTCGGCAGAGAGTGCCGGTCTGATCATCGATCCCGAGGTTGTAGAGTGCGCGGCGATCGCACATGATTTCGGGCATCCTCCGTTTGGCCATAAGGGCGAGGAGGTGCTTCAGGATATTTTGGATAAGCTGGTGGACCGGAAGACGGAGCAGGAGCTGGCGAAGCAGCCGGGCATTCCGGACCCCGCAGAGGCGCTGCGGGTGAAGCGGCTGATGCGGGAGAAATATGAGCATTTTGAAGGCAATGCACATAATTTCCGTCTGATGATGTTTCTGGAGAAACGAGAGGATGTTAACGGCTTGAACCTCTCTGATGCCGTGCTGCTGGGCGTGAACAAGTATCCTTTTTCCGGGCTGGAGAAGCCCAAGGGCATGTACCGCCATGAGTGGGAGTATATTTCACAGATTCGGCAGGCCTGGGAAATTCCGGACAAGAAGCGGACGCTGGAAGCGCAGCTGATGGATCTTTGCGATGACATCGCGTATTCCGCGCATGATCTGGAGGATGGAATTAAAGCGGGCAAGATTGAGGTGCATGAGCATTTTTTGAGAGACGGACATCTGAACCGGCTCATTGTGGAGAAGATTACGACACTGGAGGATGATTTCTGGAGCGGCTGGCAGCCGGAGAGCATCGGCCCGAAGGTAGCACAGGTGCTGGATGACTTCCAGCGTGTCTGGAATGAGAAGCTGCCCATGTGTCAGCATGATTATTCCCGCACCCGGCGCGAGGTGAAGGCGTATTGGGTCAGCCTGTTTGTCGGGAGCCTGGGCGTCATTCCGGATGGAGATTGGAAAAAGGTGACGTTCGTGAAGGAGGGCGCGGAGGACGAGGATATGCTGAGAACGGTCAGTGTGCTCAAAAGCTTCGCCTGGGTGACAATGATCCGCGACCTTCGCGTCCAGCGGCTGCAAAAGCGCAGCGAGTGGATCATCCGGCGCCTATGGGGCGCGTTTCTCGATCCGGAATCGTCCAAAGCCATTATTCCCTCGGACTGGCTCCAGCGCTATGAAGAGGATCAGAAGCGGTCACAGCCGATCTGGACCTGGGAGCATATGGTCATTGATTATATTGCAGGCATGACGGACGCCTTCGCAGAGAAAATCTATAACGAGCTGTTTGGATTAAAGGTCGGCTCTATCTATGACCTGGATTAATGAACGGCAAGAGACGTCATCAGGAGGGGGTTCACATGCAACAGCTGTCATTAAGCGTGCTTGATCTCGTTCCGCACACCGGGGAATCAAGCTTTGAAGAAGCCTTGCAGCATACTGTAACACTTGCACAGGAGGCGGAGCACTGGGGATATCATCGTTACTGGGCGGCAGAGCATCATGATATGGATCAGCTGTCCTGCGCTTCGCCGGAGGTGCTGCTGGCGCGAATTGGCGCGGCTACGAAGCAGATTCGCCTGGGATCAGGAGCGGTGCTGCTCCCGCATTACAGTCCGCTCAAGGTAGCGGAGAATTTCCGCATGCTGGCAGCACTGTTCCCGGATCGGGTAGATCTGGGCATCGGGCGGGCTCCCGGAGGCTCCGCCCATGCTTCGATGGCACTGAGCGGCAATTACCTCTCGCATGTGGCAGAGATGCGTGATCGGGTGAAGGCGCTGAGCGAGCTGCTTCAGGATGCTTATACGTATGAGGGAGCTGCGGTAACCGCTAAGCCGGTGCCCAAGATCCAGCCGGCACTCTGGATGCTGGGTACGAACACCAAGAGTGCTGCCCTGGCGGCTGAGCACGGGACAGGTTATGTGTTCGGTCAGTTTATGAGTGAGAAGGACGGCAAAGAAATATTGGCACAATACCGGGAGAGCTTCACAGTATCGCCGCTGCAGCCGTCACCGGCAGCTATGGTTGCTGTGAGTGTGATTTGTGCCGCGGTACCGGGGGAAGCCGAGGCCTTGGCGGAGCAGGTCGTAATGCCCGGATTTCCTATGGAAGAAGGAGAGAAAGAGCGGCGGGTCATTACGGGCACGCCGGACAAGGTACATTCACGGCTGCTGCTGATGGCAGAGTACTACGGCTGCAGTGAATTTATGATCTTTACGCCGCCGCTGGGCAGCTATGAACAGCGCCTGAGCTCTTACCGCCTGCTGTCTCAGGTGATGCGGCAGGGATGAGCATGATGGATGCATATCTTTACACCTATGCTGCCCATGAATCCGAGCAGGCGTTGTGCGCGCTGGAGCTGTCAGAGCTGCTAGGATCTTTCTCTGTTACGCCGAAATCATCGCCTGCACCGTCCAGCCGGGGCCTGCTATTCAGTGAAAGAGCTGTAAACCCGGACCGGAGTCCGTTTCTGACAGCGCGGCTGGATGTCTGGTTTGCCGCTTCAACGGTCGAGGAGCTGGCGCTTCAGGCAGCTAGCCTCTCTCTGCCGGAGGAGATGACCTTCAAGGTCGTCTACCTGAAAGAAAGCGATGCCTGCAGCTATGAAGAGCAGCGAACACGGGAAAGGAGCATCGGCGCTTGTATTCAGGGACAGGCCCGAATGAAGTCGCCGGATGTCACCTTCGGCCTGGCCGCCACGGGAGGGAAATGGCTGCTCGGTGAGCTGCACCTGCCTCCGCGGCAGTGGCTGGAGCATACCTCCAAGCCGCACAATTATTCGACAGGCCTCAGCTCGCGGACCGCGCGGGCACTCGTCAATATTGCAGTACCCCGGCTAGAGGGAACGACGTTCCTTGACCCCTGCTGCGGCATGGGCAATGTGCTCATTGAGGCGCTCTCAATGGGGCTCAGAGCAGAAGGCGGCGACTTAAATCCGCTTGCTGTGCAGGGTGCGAGAGTCAATCTGCGGCATTACGGGTATGGCGAGGACTGTGTACGAATTCAGGATATGAATGACCGCAGCGGCCGCTATGATGCAGCTGTGCTGGATCTGCCGTACAACGTCTGCTCAGTGCTTCCGGAGGAAGAGAAAATACAGATGCTCAGGTCGCTGCGCCGCCTGACGGGCCGGGCCGTAATCGTAGCGCCCGAGCCGCTGGAGACGCTCCTTGCAGACACCGGCTGGACCGTGCTGAGACATGTACAGACGCGCAAGGGTACCTTTACGCGGGATATATGGCTGTGCCAGAGTATGTAAACATAGCAAATCCCGGCAGTCACACTGCCGGGATTATTGCTATCTATATTGAAGCTGCTGACAGCTCTTAGTACGCCCGCTCATAATCAATGACGTTGCGCGGCAAGGGCTTTTCATCTGCATAAGCCTTCAGATTGTCTATAAATATATCCATAATCCGTTCGTTATAATGAACCGTATCACCGGCCGTATGCGGGGTCATAATGACCTGCTGCATATCCCACAGCGGGTGGTCCGCTGGAAGCGGCTCCTCCTCGAACACATCCAGTCCGGCGCCGGCCAGATGTCCGGATTGCAGCGCTTCGACAAGGGCGGAGGTAACTACACTAGGTCCGCGGCCCACGTTGACGAAGAAAGCTCCTTTCTTCATGGCAGCAAATCGGTCTTTATTGAACAAACCCTTCGTTTCGTCCGTGAGCGGCAAAATGTTAATGCAGTAATCTCCTTGCGCAAGGGCATCATTCAGCTTGTCTGTGGTCATCATGTCATCAATATAAGGGTCAGGCTTGCCAGAGCGGCGGACGCCAATCGTTCTCATTCCAAAGGCTTGCGCTGCCTTCGCCGCAGCACTTCCGATGTGACCGACACCGATGATGACAGCGGTTTTGCCGGACAGCTCGCGAAAATCTCCGCCTTTGATCCATTGATGGCTGCTTTGTCCTTCAATCGCGCGGTGAAGATTCCGGTTGAAGGCCAGCATCAGCGAGAAAATATGCTCGGTAATCGGAATACTGTGCACACCACTGGCATTCGTAAGCTGGATGCCCCGGGCTTTGAAGTCCTGTAACGGAAGCTTATCGACACCGGCGGACCAAACCTGGATCCAGCGAACGCGGCTGTTCTCCTGCAAGGCTTCCTCCTGAGCATCCTTGGTCCAGCCCAGCACAATATCCGCAGAGGATACCGTTCCGGATGGAAGCTCCTTATACTTCCCGACAACGAGCTCATAGCCTTGCGCTGCCTCGGTGATCCGGTTCTGTTCTTCCTGGGAAAGCTTGTGTAATGCAACAATTTTCGGCATGAATGGGGTCTCCTCCTTCAGATGAATGAAAAAAGTACCAGGTCGTTCAATATTTTATCAGAATTAAACCAGTGATGCATGTCGGGAAACATCCAGCATCAGTGACCGGGTCTGCTATAGGGGAACAGGTGCACCCCTTAAAATCGGGATCTGGCAAGGAGTATAGCGCTTACATGAAGGGGATGGAGGATGACCATAATCCTGCCTCACTGACTTGACAACAGGATTCAAAGCTGATGAAATATACGCAGCTGAAGAGGCTGAATCGACGCCGTTTCAGGCGTGCTGGGAGTTTTTTGCATTCCCTTTTTCAGATTTTATGGTATCATGTAGAACTTAGTGCGGGAAATGCACATCCTGTAAGGGTGCAATCAAACCACAAAGGAAAGAAGGTTATGGCATGAATGCAGCCGACCGAAGCTCGGTCATGCGTTTGTTTGTCGCTCTGCCGCTGCCCCGGGAAGCAGCCGGCGCTATGCTTCAATGGACTCAGGAGCTGAAGGAGCATCTGTCCTTCCGCAAATGGGTGCACCCGCAGGATTATCATATTACTCTTCAGTTTCTTGGAGATCTGGATCCGGAGATGACGGCCTCCGTGGTGTCTAGCCTGTCCAGCGTTGCAGCGATACAGAAGCCTTTTTCACTTACGCTCGGCAAGGGCGGGGTGTTCGGGCTGGCTGCTTCGCCGCGAGTCATGTGGACAGGCGTGGACGGAGATCTGAAGGAGCTGCAGGTTTTGCAGCAGCGGGTGACCGCCAGTATGGCAGCCCTCGGCTTAAAGCCGGAGGAACGCCCTTACCGGCCTCATATTACCGCTGCCAGAAAATTTATAGACGGCCGCATTCCCATCCCCTGCCTGGAGCAGGGACCAGAGCGTGTTCGCTTCACGGCGGACGCTCTGGTGCTGTATCGGACCGTGATGGGTGCCAGCCCTATGTACGAAGTTCAGGAACGAGCTGCTTTTTCAGGCTGATCTCTCAGGAGGAAGCGCGCTCAAACTTTTTATTTTTGCGAGAATGGGTGTTTTCAACTCCTGAATTTCTGGTTACATAGAGAGGGAATGTGCCGACTTATAGGAGGAAGAACATGGATATTTCAATGTTTAGGCAAAATCGCTTCATCGCTCTGCTGGTCGGAGCGCTTTTAGTGAGCTTGTCTTTAATAAGCCTGCTGGGAATGCAGACATCCGCAGAACAGACAGAGAAGAGCAAGCCTTCCCTGGTGAACGGCAAGCCATCTGCGGCCTCGGCACAGCAACCAGGCGAAGCAAGCCGACAGAGTACCGAGTTAACAAGCAGCACAGCGATACAGGCAGTCAAGCCAAATGCAGCACCGATTCAACATTCAAGCCCGAATGAGAACCAACCGTTTCAACTACCGGCATTTCATTATTCAAGCCAGCTTCAAGGCTGGAAGCCGGAGCCAGACAAGGCATTGTCTATTCCGGAACCCCGGCAGCAGGAGAGCGAATCCGACAAGGAAGAAGCTCAGGCTAAAGAGAAAGCAACTGCGAGCCAGCATTCGAAAAGCACAGCCAAGCCCGTTGATGAGAGCACAGAAGATTCAGCACCTAAGGCCCAGGCGAAGCCGAAGAACACAGAGGGGACTCATGCCGTTAATGCCAAGGCGAACAGCCTACACCCCCCCACAACTTTATTCTTCACAAGAACGAAGACGTTAACCCAGAATGAGAAGCAGCACGCTACCTGGGAATACGCTTTGTCAGCTGAAGAGCTGCTTCTGCTCCAAAAGATTGTTATGGCAGAGGCGGAAGGCGAACCGTACGAAGGCAAAGTGGCAGTTGCCAATGTTGTCCTGAACCGGCTGCGGTCAGCCAATTTTCCCGATACGATTAGAAATGTGATTTACCAGAAGCATCAGTTCAGTCCCGTTGCGAACGGACGTATGGACCGGGTAAAACCGAGCGAAGAGACGATTAAAGCGGTGCATGCTGCACTTCATGGCGAGAAGGCGGTCAGCGATGATACGTATTTTTTCCTGTCCTTAACGTTAGCTCAAGACCTGACGGTGCATCATTCCAGAACCTTTGCGAAAAAAATCGGAAATCATTCTTTTTACAAATAGCCTCCTTCGGGTAATGTAACAGCAGGAGGTGCTAACCCTGTGAAAATAACGTATTACGGTCATTCCTGCACGCTGGTTGAGCATGAGGCGACGAGGGTGATTATAGATCCTTTTCTGTCCGGCAATCCTTCAAGTGGCGTGTCCCCGGAAAATATTGAAGTGGATGCGGTCATTCTGACTCATGGCCATGATGATCACTTTGGCGATTGCATCGATCTTGCCAGGAGAAACAACTGCCCGATTATTGCAGTGTATGAGCTTGCTGTATTTTGCAGCAAAAAAGGGGTTCAAGCCGATGGACTCAATATTGGCGGGGCCCGCAAATATGACGGCTTTGAGGTTAAGCTGACGAGTGCGCTGCACTCTTCATCCGTATCGGACGGAGACTCCTGGGTATATGCAGGACAGCCGGCCGGCGTGCTGCTCACCATGGGAGGACATACCTTTTATCATGCCGGGGATACCGCGCTATTCAGTGATCTGCGGATGATTGGCGAGATGAATTCCATAGCCTGCGCGGCACTGCCGATCGGAGATGCGCTCACGATGGGACCGCAGGATGCCCTGCTGGCAGCGCAATGGCTGCGCACACCACGGGTCATCCCGGTACACTATAACACCTTTCCGGGCATTGAGCAGGATGGACAGGACTTCTGTAACCGGCTGAAGCAGTCCGGCATCGAAGGCTATCCGCTGACATCCGGACAAAGTCTGGAGATATAGTCTTATAGACAACCTCATATCTAATCGCACAAAAAGGCTGGACCCGCTACTCATGCGGGCCCAGCCTTTTGTATAGGATGCACAGTACTATTGAATGATGGCAGATAGACTATTGATCCACGAGCACCTGAACGCCATGGGGAATGGCCACGGTTTCGCGGTTCAGCATGGAGAGCACTTGATTCACACAGTGATCAGGCATAAGATGCGGGGAAACCCCGTCCATCATGCGGCGGCGGTACTGCAGAACGTCCTCATAGCGGCAGGATAGCAGCTGCAGCCATTTATCCAGCACCGCAGGCTGATCCAGTACCTCACCAAGCCCCTCACTCACAAAAAAGTGACAGTTCTCCTCCTCTTGACCCGGAATCGGCTCGTAGAAGAGCATCGGAATGCCCTTGGCGGCTCCTTCCGTGCACGTCATGCCCCCGGGCTTTGTAATGAGCAGGTCCGAGGCGCCCATCAGCTTGTGGATATCCTTGCGGTATCCCAGCACATGAATGTGCGGATGGCGGAACAACGGATTGTGCTTCATCTCGGCGACGAGCTTGTCGTTCTGTCCCATGCAAAAGATCAGCTGAATATCGTCAGCTCTCGATGCCAGCTTGCTGAGCAGCTCCTTATTGAACATCAGCCCCCAGCCGCCGCCCATGATCAGGATCGTTGGCATATTCTTGAACCCCAGCTCCGTCCGGAGAGCCTCGGGAGGCTCAGGATCCCAGAACTTCGGATGGACCGGAATGCCGGTTACATGTATGTACTGCGATAAGATCGATCTGCGCATCAACAGCTTCTTCACCTGCGGCGTGGACACCAGGTATTCATTAACCTCGGGATTTACCCAGGTTCCATGCGCATCATAATCAGTAATCAGCGTGTATAAAGGAACGTGCAGTCCTTGACGCTTGAGCCGGGATACCACGGCATTGGGAAAAGGATGGGTGCATATAATCAGGTCCGGCTTGAGCTGCTGAATGACCTGGGAAGCCTGCGCATAAAAAATCCGGTGCAGTGCGAGCCGGGTCAGCTTGTTCAGCGATTTCTTGTATTGTGAACGGTACAGCATGCCTACAAGCCGGGGCCGGACGCTTACCGTCTTGCGATAAGCAGAAAGAATCAGCGGGCCTACTGTCGGATTCAGGAAATTGCCAAGCTCAATGACCCGGCACTGAATATGCGGATTCTTTCTCTTGAGGCCTTCTGCCAATGCATACGCCGCTTGGGTATGTCCTGTGCCGAAGCCTTCTGAAAAGAGAAGCACTCTTGTTTTTCGCATGTTTTCACCACTTCTTTCTTCCTCTATCTTACAAAAACGGATTGGATTTTTGAAGAGTGACTTCGCAAAAAAGGACATTACTAGTATATACGCTGTAGCTGCGGATGTTTTCCGTTTATTTTTGTAAAATCCAAGCCTATGGCAGCTATTGCGCTTCAGCGATGAATTTGCTACACTGGAATGACTGAATGACCAGAATTGAATTATAGTCAATTTATCGATTCCGGACAAGTTTCTTCTATTATAATACACGAAGGAGGGGGATGGATATATGGCAGCTGTAGACCGCCGTCAACTGATCCTGGATGCCGCGGCCGAATCGTTCGCGCGCTTTGGATACAAGGCGACAACCATGGATCAGGTAGCCCGGATTGCGAATGTAGGCAAAGGGACGATCTATACTTTTTTTGCGAATAAAGAAGAGCTGTTTGAAGAGATTCTGCTTTCGGTCATGCTGGAGATGAAGAAGATCGCGGAGCGAACGATCCGTAAGGACCGACATTTCTTCGATAATCTGTATGACGTGCTGGATGCGCTCCTGGATTTCCGGGATGAGCATTCGCTGTTTATAAAGCTGGGGCAGGAGAAACGGGATCTAGGTACCGCTAAGGCAGGCTATGGCTTGTCCAAGGTAGAGAACGGAATTGTATCGTATATTCAAGGCGTGGTGGAGAACGCGATTGAGCAGCAGGAGATCAAGCCTTGCGATTCTCAGGTTATAGCCTTTGTGATGCTGAAGCTGTATACGTCTCTGGCAGGAAATTTTAATGGCTTGAGAGAGCCGCTGGCCAAGAATGACGTGAAGCAATATATGATGCTGTTTATGGAGCAGGGACTAAAGGATGCGGGATCCGGCCGGATATAACGGAGGGACCCGCTTTGCCAAGGTGAAGGGCGTCCCAGGTGGAATGTCTTATTTTTTTGCTCAGGAATGACCAAATGAACAAAATAGTCATATTGTATTAAGAGGAGATGGAGAAGAGTGAATGTGTTTTTCAAGGATGTGGGAGCGGCTCTGCGTAATCGGAAGTTGCTGATTCCACTCATTGCCGTCCTGTTTATTCCGATTATGTACAGCGGGATGTTCTTAGGAGCCTTCTGGGATCCGTATGGAAAAATGGAGCAGCTGCCCGTGGCCGTCGTCAATGATGACCTGGGTGCAGAATTCGAGGGGAAGACACTGACCGTTGGGGAGGACCTTGTTGCCGAGCTGAAGAAGGGCGGTGACTTCAACTGGCAGTTTGTCAGCCGTGAAGAAGCGGAGACTGGGATGATAAATAATGAATACTACATGACGATTGTGATTCCAGAGCAGTTCTCGAAGCAGGCGACAACTGTACTGGATGAGCAGCCGCAGCCGGCGAAGCTGATCTTTGAGCCGAACGAGGGCTATAACTTTCTCGCAGGTCAGATCGGTGGAAGTGCGGTCAAGCAGATTCAGTCCAGTGTGTCTGCAAAAGTGACAGAGGCTTATACCGAGACGTTATTTCAGCAGGTCCACGCCTTGGCAGGCGGACTGAGCGAGGCAGGTCAGGGTGCCTCTGAGCTGTCAGACGGTGCGGTGAAGCTGGACGAAGGAGCTCTCAAGCTGAAAGACAATCTGAGCAAGCTGGTGAGCGGTACAGAGGAGCTTCGCTCCGGAGTCGCTCCACTGGCACAGGGCGTTCAGGAGATAGCGGCTGGCACGAGCTCACTGGACGGGGGCGCGAAGGCGCTGGCATCAGGCTTGTCCCAGCTGCTTGCGGCTCAGAAGGAGCTGCAGGCAGGTGCAGAGGACGCTGCCGGCGGCGGCACTCAGCTGGCTGCCGGCATTGAAAGAGCAGCCAGCGGCAGCCGGGAATTGACTGCAGGGCTGGAAGCCAGCCGCGATGGGGCTGCAGCGCTGCAGGCAGGAGCACAGAGCGCCGCAAACGGAGCAGAAAGCCTGGAGAACGGCCTTGCGCAATCACAGGAAGGTGCTATGGCTCTGCAGGAAGGGGCCGAAGCGCTGGCCGGGGGCTTACAGCAGCTGTCTGAAAGCAATGAGCAGCTGGCTGCGCTGCCAGAACTGCAGCAGCTGCTGGCAGCAAGCCAGGAGCTCGCAGCCGGCACTGCATCAATGAGTGAGAGCCAGGAGCAGCTGCGGGCCGGCGCCGCGAAGCTGAAGGTGGGGACTGCCGAGCTGAGCGAGGGAGCAGGCAGATTGAACACCGGCGCAGAAGAGCTGCTACAGGGCAGCAAGGAGCTGTCCGGCGGCAGTGAACAGCTCCTTGCGGGTGCCAAATCGCTGACGGCGGGGCAAGAACAGCTGTCGGCGGGCATGAAGCAGTTTGGCAGCAAGCTGGGCGAGGCTGCACAGGGCAGCCTTGAGCTCGCAGATGGCGCCGCCAGCCTGAAGCAGGGCACGCTGGCGCTTAGCGAAGGCGCGGATAAGCTGGGCAGCGGGGTCGGGCGTCTCGCGGACGGCTCGAAGGAGCTGGATGCCGGTGCAGGTGAACTGGTCAGCGGAATGAATTCCTTGACATCCGGCTCCGGCACACTCGCAGCCAGACTGAATGAAGCCGCGGAGCAGGCAGGTGCGGTTCAGGCAACAGACAGCACGTATACGATGTTTGCGGGACCCGTTGAGGTGGAGGAGCAGAAAGTAAACGAGGTGCCCAACTACGGGACCGGGTTTGCGCCGTACTTCCTGTCGCTGGGATTGTTTGTCGGTGCACTGATTACTTCCATTGTGATGCCGGTGGTGGAGTCTTCGGTGCCTGGGGCTGGCGGCTTGAGCCGACTCGTGAGCCGGACGCTTTCCTTTGCAGCTATGGGAGTCATTCAGGCGCTGCTGGCCGTGCTGCTTCTGATTTACGGCCTGGATCTGGAGGTCCAGAACGTACCCATGTTCTATGGGTTTGCGATCATCACGAGTCTGTCGTATATGCTGCTGATTCAAGCGCTGGTAACTTGGCTCGATTTGCCGGGACGCTTTGTTGCCATAGTCATCCTGATTCTACAGCTTACGACAAGCGCAGGCACGTTCCCGCTGGAGCTGATTCCCGATTGGATGAGGTTGTTTAATCCGCTGCTTCCGATGACGTACAGTGTAGCGGGCTTCAAGGCTGTAATCTCTACCGGTGATGTGAGCGTGATCTGGAGCAATACCTTGGTTCTGTCCGCCTTTGGCGGCGGGTGCCTGGTGCTGACGGCCGTGTATTTCCTAACGAATCAATACAAGAAGAGAGTCAACCCCGCTCCGGCAATAACCGCCGTGCAGTGACAAAAAAAGACATTTCGCTGAAAAATGCGGAATGTCTTTTTTGGTGGTTTTTTTGCATTATTATACATAAGCAATCAAGTAAGTTGGCTTGAGAACGGTCACAAAAGCAAAAGTTATCGAAATTATAAAAAGTTTGAATTGCGCTGATATTAAGGGAATGCTAAAATAATAACACTAATCTAACTTCTGATGTTAATGGATGAAGGCTCCTTCTTATTATTTTGCACAAAATGTCATTGTCATGCAAATATTGATCACCAAGCAGGAGAAATGGCCGGTTTGTCTTGGAGGACCCATTTTTCGGCTTTATTTTATTTTGTAACAGGAAAGGTTGCTTACTATGAAACATACCGAATTCCCGAAGAAACAAGGGTTATATGATCCGCAGTTTGAGAAAGACGCCTGCGGCATGGGTTTTGTCGCACATATCAAGGGCAGCCCTTCACATAGCATCGTCAGCCAGGCGCTGACAATGCTGGGCAATATGGAGCATCGCGGCGGACAAGGCAGTGAGCCGAATTCCGGTGACGGAGCGGGCATTATGATGCAGATTCCGCACAGCTTCTTCGCTGAAGAAGCAGCGCGCCTGGGATTTGAGCTTCCAGAGGCAGGCCAGTACGGCGCCGGGATGCTGTTCCTTTCCCATGATGCAGCCGTTCGCGAAGTGCATGAGCAGAAGCTTGCCGGCATCATTGCTGAAGAAGGACAGACTCTGCTCGGCTTCCGCGATGTCCCGACGGATGACGAGATGCTTGGCAAGACGGCGAAGGCAGCGAAGCCTTACGTCCGCCAGGTGTTTATTGGACGCAGTGAAGATATTCAGAACGACCTTGATTTCGAACGCAAGCTGTATGTAATCCGCAGACGCGCTGAGCTGGCGATCCGCTACAGCAATGTGCCGGAAGGCGATACCTTCTATGTATCCAGCCTTTCCTGCCGCAAGATTGTATATAAAGGCATGCTGACGACAGTTCAGGTCGGCCAATTCTATCTGGATCTGCAAAATCCTTCCCTGACCTCGGCGATTGCACTCGTGCACTCCCGTTTCAGTACCAATACGTTTCCAAGCTGGGAGCGCGCGCATCCATACCGCTTTATGATCCACAATGGTGAGATTAATACGCTTCGCGGCAACGTGAACTGGATGCATGCCCGTCAATCCCTGTTTGAGAGTGAAGTGTTCGGCAGCGACCTGGAGAAGATCAAGCCTGTCATTAACCCGGACGGCTCGGATACAGGCATGTTCGATAACACCTTCGAGTTTCTGTATTTGAGCGGACGCTCCCTGCCGCACGTAGCGATGATGATGGTGCCGGAGCCTTGGAACAATCATGAGAGCATGGACACGACGAAGAAATCGTTCTATGAATATCACAGCACGCTGATGGAGCCGTGGGACGGCCCGGCCGCGATGGCATTTACAGACGGCGTTCAGATCGCCGCGACACTGGACCGTAACGGTCTTCGTCCATCCCGTTATTATGTGACGAAGGATGACCTGATTGTACTGTCCTCCGAGGCAGGAGTTCTGGACATCCCTGCCGAGAACGTGCTGCGCAAGGACCGTCTGCGCCCAGGCCGTATGCTGGTCGTTGATACCCAGGAAGGTCGCATTATTTCTGATGAAGAAGTAAAGGCAAAGATTGCTTCCGAGCTCCCTTACGGTGATTGGCTGAAGGAGCATCTCGTTGAGCTTTCAGATCTTCCTGAAGCACCGGAGCTTCCAAATCCGAAGCACGAAAATGTACGTCAGCTGCAGCAATCCTTCGGCTTCACGTATGAAGAGCTGCGCAAGGTGCTGGAGCCCATGGCGCTGACCGGAGCCGAGGCGATTGCTTCTATGGGCTATGACGCTCCGCTGGCTGTATTGTCCGACCGCCCGCAGCGCCTGTTTAATTATTTTAAACAGATGTTTGCCCAAGTAACCAACCCGCCGATTGATGCGATTCGGGAGGAGCTGGTCACTTCTACGGCTACGACCATCGGGCCGGAGCGGAACCTGCTGCAGCCGGAGCCGGAGAGCTGCCGTCATATCCGTCTGGATTCTCCAATTCTCTCGAACGAGGATTTTGCAAAAATCCGTCACGTGCATCGTCCAGGCTTCAAGTCGATGACCATTCCGATTTTCTTTACCGCTGCAGACGGCGCGGAAGGGCTGCGCAAGGCGCTGGATGGCCTGTGTGAAGCGGCTGACCGCGTAATCAAGAAGGGCCACAACATTCTGATTCTGTCTGACCGCGGTGTTGATCGCGAGAACGCAGCGATTCCTTCACTGCTCGCCGTATCGACCCTGCATCACCATCTGATTCGCCAAGGCACCCGTACCCGGGTCAGCATTCTGCTGGAATCGGGCGAGCCTCGCGAGGTGCATCATTTTGCGCTCTTGCTGGGCTATGGCGTAAGTGCCGTCAACCCTTATCTGGCGTTCGAGACTCTGGATGATATGATTCAAGAGAAGATGCTTCGCGGTATTTCTCACGAGAAGGCCGTCAAGAACTTCATCAAGGCTGCCAGCAAGGGCGTCGTGAAGGTGCTCTCCAAGATGGGGATTTCCACGATTCAGTCTTATCGCGGTGCTCAAATCTTTGAAGCGGTCGGATTAAAGTCCGAGTTCGTGGATCAGTACTTCACCTGGACACCTTCCCGGATCGGAGGCATCGGCCTTGAAGAAGTGGCTGCCGAGGCTCTGGCACACCATGAGCGTGCCTTTACAGACAAAGACGGCAACGATAAGGCGCTGGATTCTGTAGGTGAGTATCAGTGGAGAAACGGCGGAGAAGAGCATCTGTTCAATCCAAGAACGATTCACCTGCTGCAGCAAGCTGTACGCACCGGTGATTACAAGGTATATAAGCAGTACGCAGAGCTGGTACAAGGTGAGAACGAGAGCCATATGACGCTCCGCGCTCTGCTTCAGATCAAGCCGGGAGGCAAGCCAGTGCCTCTGGATGAGGTCGAGCCGCTGGAGAACATCATGAAGCGCTTCAAGACGGGCGCGATGTCCTTCGGTTCTATCAGTAAAGAGGCGCATGAGAGCCTTGCAATCGGGATGAACCGGATCGGTGGACGAAGCAATACCGGTGAAGGCGGCGAGGATCCGGCGCGTTACACACTGGATGAGAACGGTGATTCCCGCCGCAGCGCCATCAAGCAGGTAGCCTCAGGACGCTTCGGTGTAACCTCGAACTACCTGGTGAACGCGGATGAAATTCAAATCAAGATGGCGCAGGGTGCCAAGCCGGGTGAGGGAGGCCAGCTGCCGGGACGTAAGGTGTATCCTTGGGTCGCAGAGGTTCGCGGCTCCACGCCGGGCGTCGGCCTGATCTCGCCTCCGCCTCACCATGATATTTATTCCATTGAGGATCTGGCTGAGCTGATCTACGATCTGAAGAACAGTAATCCTCGTGCGGACATTAACGTCAAGCTCGTTTCCGAGGTCGGTGTGGGCACGATTGCCGCAGGCGTTGCCAAAGGACGTGCAGATATTATTCTGGTCAGCGGCTACGATGGGGGTACCGGTGCTTCACCACAGGGCTCCATCCGTCATGCCGGGATGCCTTGGGAGCTGGGCCTTGCCGAAACGCATCAGACGCTGATGATGAACAACCTTCGGGACCGCGTCGTTCTGGAGACGGACGGCAAGATGCTGAACGGCCGTGACTTGATCATTGCGGCGCTGCTGGGCGCGGAGCAATATGGCTTCTCCACAGCTCCACTGGTGGCGATCGGCTGTATCATGATGCGTGTATGTCAAATGGATACTTGTCCGGTCGGCGTCGCTACCCAGAATCCTGAGCTGCGCAAGAACTTCACCGGAGATCCGGCGCATGTTGTGAACTTTATGAAGTTTGTGGCAGAGGATATGCGGGAGCAGATGGCTGAGCTGGGCTTCCGCACCGTTGATGAAATGATCGGACGCACGGATTGCCTGGATTCCGTCAATGTAGACAGCCACTGGAAGAAGAAAGGCGTCAACATTTCCGCGCTTCTCTATACGCCGGAGCTGAACGAAGAGAGCACGCGCTACCGTACTCAGCACCAGAACCACGGTCTGGAAGAAACGCTGGATATGCGCGTTCTGCTGGGGCAAGCGGAGCCTGCAATTCAAGCTGGCACAGCTGTAGAAGGCAGGTATCACATTACGAACGTAGATCGTGCTGCAGGTACAATTGTCGGCAGCGAGGTCACTCGCAAGTATGGCGCTGCCGGATTGCCGGATGATACGATTCAGTTTACCTTCGAAGGCTCTGCAGGCCAAAGCTTTGGCGCCTTTGTACCGAAGGGCATGACGCTGACAGTAGAGGGCGACAGCAATGACTACATCGGCAAAGGCTTGTCGGGAGGAAAGATTATTGTGAAGCCTTCCCCGCAGGCGACCTTTGTACCGGAAGAGAACATCATTGCCGGCAACACGGCATTTTACGGAGCAACGAGCGGTGAAGCATATATCCGCGGGATTGCCGGTGAACGCTTTGCGGTTCGGAATTCCGGAGCCAGCATTGTCGTTGAAGGCGTAGGCGATCACGGCTGTGAGTATATGACCGGCGGACGTGTAGCCGTACTGGGCGAGACGGGCCGGAACTTTGCAGCCGGGATGTCCGGAGGTACAGCCTATGTGTACGATCCGGAAGGAAACTTTATGGATCGCTGCAATCGCGAAATGGTGCTTCTGGAGCGCGTAGAGGATGCAGAGGAGTCTGAAATTCTGTTCTCGATGCTTCAGCGGCATTCCATGTACACGGACAGCAGTGTAGCGCAGGAGCTTCTGGGAGACTGGGAGCAGTCACTGTCTAAGTTCGTGAAGGTAATACCGAAGGATTACAAGCGGATGCTGGAGCAGATTCAGAAGGTCCAGGATCAAGGCTTGACCGGGGATGCTGCCCTGCTGGCCGCTTTCGAAGCGAATATGCGAGAGCTGGCGCGCACTGGCGGTGCCTAAATCACAAGCAGCATAGAGGATCAGACATGAGAACGGGACGTCTCCTTACGGAGCGTCCCGTTCTTTTTTAATAACATGTCATGAACACATCGAGGTCTTAAATGAAAAGGTTTACATAAATTTGGGTATAAAGGCCTGCTGCTTGCATAATGACAAACCACGCTACTCAAAATCCAGCCTAAATCTAACAATTCAGTATTGGATAGTAAAATGTGCTGAGTATTCGACAAAATTAGAAGCTAAAATTTATGGGCAAGCCTCCATGAGACGACAGCATCTCAAGGCTTGGTCCATTATAATATTGGTAAGTAAGTTAGGGGTGGCACGCGATGTAATCATACCGGGGGATGGAGAGAATAGACAAGGAAGGAAGAGGTAAGTAGCGGATGAATAAGGAGAGAGAAACCGGAACGCGGATCAATAATCCGCAGCCGAACCAGGAGCCAAAGAGCTTGGACATTCATGCCATTATGAGCCAAATGGGAATCCATCCCGACAAATGGAAGCAGCATCTTGCGCTTCAAGAAGACGAATAGCAGCGAAGAGGGTGGTTTACGAGCCGCCGCAGCGTGGAAAGAATCCCCGGACCTATAAACCGATCCGGGGATTTGTTATTTCATCGAGCGCTCCATCCGAACGAAGGCAATGAAACGCCGGGCTTCCTCTTCGCTCAGCTTGCGGCCATCTACAGTTAAGTGGAACCGATTCAACAGGTCCTCATCCGATAGCTCCAGCTCATCCACAAATTGTCTGACATCCGGCTCCATAACCATCTTCTCGTTGCCGGTCCGTCCAATGAGATAATCAATCGACACATTGAAGCGGTCTGCCAGTCCGGTCAAGGTTTCGAAATCCGGCTTGCGCCGGTTCTTCTCGTAGTGGGATAATGCAGCACGGGTGATGCCGATCGAAGTTGCGAGCTCCTCCTGCGTCCAGCCCCTCTGCTCCCGCAATGCTGCAATCCTTTCTCCGTAGTTCATGAATGGTCCTCCTCCGGTAGCTAACAATCACACCTTTATATTAACAATAAAAAAGTACCCATGAAATAAATGGATATACTGCCCGTAAATCCTAAGGAAGCGTATTGACTAGATACAATATGTATCGTAATATGGAAATAGAAATTAGATACGAAACGTATCTTCTTGAAACATTTGGTATCATTGTATCCATGATCTGAATGTCCTATACCAGAAATCTCGAAAGAAGAAGGGGTATTATGGATAGTTCCATGTTCTCGGGCATTCAATATGGCCCATCTGTTCGAATACAGCTTGCCGCCATCGGCACACTTCCTATATCCGGGCGTTTCCACGAGGTAACTGTGCTGGAAATCAGTCCGCAGCAGCTGCTATTTCTGTGTGAATGGGAAATTCCTCAATCGGATCGCGTCCAGCTGATCTATGAGCTTATGGACTCCAGAGACCGTCTCCTGCTGCAAGGGGAGATTGCAGGGAGTAAGCCGTGGGAGAGCCGAATGCTCTACATCGTCAAGCTGCAGGCGGATGAAACGCAAAAGCTCCGGATTACCGGCATGCTAAATCGAATGATGTCACGGTACTCTGTGGATCGGCGTATTCATCATTATCAAAGCCCGTTATTTGGGCATTCCCGGCGGGAGCGGAGGTCTGGAGCTTCACTGTATCCCCGCAAATAAAAGAATACATATATTTTACTATACTTGCGCAGGTAGGTCATTAGTTCTTTTAACTTAAATACGTGTTCTATTTACGCAGAAAAGTACATTTGCTTTTGTCAAATTGTGACTAGAAACATATGAATCGGGTCATGGAAGGGATGGAAGGAGTCAACCCCATTTGAGGAAAATCATGAAAATCACCACCCTGGTTCTGGGAGCTTTGCTGCTTGGGACCGGGATTTATGCGTACAGTATGTATCATTCGGTGAAAAAAACAGCGGATGAGATGTTTGAAGAACGTACACCTTTGCCCCCAACGGTGCTTCAGACGGAGCCGGTCTCTAAGGGGAACAAGCCGAAGGCCACGCAATCGGATATGGCTGCTGTCATTGACAAGGAAGCGATTTCGATTAGGGCTGGAGAAAGTGTTCCGGCGATCCAGGCTAATCTGGATCAGAAGGAGCCGTTCACCGTACTCGTTATGGGAGTGGATGAGCGTGAGCATGACCGTGGACGCTCGGATGCGATGATTCTGCTGTCCGTGAACCCGGCCAGGGAATCCATCCTGATGTTTAACATCCCCCGCGATACAAGAACCGCGATTGCCGGCCACGGAACGGTGGACAAAATTAATCATGCTTACGCTTTTGGCGGCGTGGATATGTCTGTCCGCACAGTAGAATCGTTCCTGCAGGTACCGGTCCATTTTTATGTGAAGGTTAATATGGAGGGCTTCGCCCGGATCATTGACACGCTGGGAGGAGTCCGCGTTCAGAATACGATGGCGTTTGATTATGGGGGTTACCATTTTACACAGGGCAGTATTGAGCTTACGGGTGATCAGGCATTGGCGTATTCCCGGATGAGATTTGAGGATCCTCGGGGCGATCTCGGTCGGAACACGCGGCAGCGGCAGATTGTTGACGGCGTGCTTCAGAAGTCCTTGCAGATGTCTACGGTATTCAGCTTGAATGAGCTGCTGGAGGGGATCGGGAGCAGTGTGAGGACCGACATCACCTTTGAGGAAATGAAGATTCTGATGACGAAATACCGCAAGAACCTGCACGGCACAAAACAAATCGAAATTCAGGGCTCCGGCGCGACCATCGGCGGAATCTGGTACTATATCGTGGAAGCGAAGGAACGCCAGCGAATCCGGTCCATCCTAGTGGAGCATATGCAGCCACCGCAATAGCAGCACAGCCAAAGAGAACATCCGGGATATCTCCTGGATGTTCTCTTTGGCTGTGGAGAGAAGAGGACCGGGATCATTGGGAGAACGCTGCGGAGACGCTGCGGGCTCTGTCCAGCACCAGTTCGCGCAGGGAGTGTATCGTTTGCTGGTCTATAGGACGCCAGACGCGGTACAGATCTACCTGGGAGGCCAGACGCGCAGTGATGTCAAAATGCCAAGCGGTCAGGCCGCATCCTTCAAGGAGGGAGCTGCGGTAGGTGTGCCTTGATAGCAAGGACAGCCGTTCCAGCCGGCTTGTTTCCTGAAGCATCAGGTCTTTGCAGTCTGCCTTGACTAACTCAAATATTCCGGCCAGCGGCAGGGTGTCCTGAACGAAGGAGGACGTGACCGGCACAGCAAATTTAGTCTCACGCTCAAACAGCGGACGATATTCCGAGGTGCTCATTCCGAAGACATCCAGGCTTTCCTGCCATAGCTTCTGCTGCGGATAAGCGGGGGTAACCTGAAAGGTGCCGTTAGCATCCCTGCTGACGGGGATCACATCATCGGTGAGCAGGCGATAACCTTGCTGCAGCAGCGCTGAGGCGAGCGTCGATTTTCCATGTCCGGAATGGCCGACAATGGCGTACGCTCTGCCGTCGATTTCAATAGCGCTGCCATGAAGGGGGAGGATTTTACGCTGGAGCAGGATCGCTCCCATACAGGTGCCCAGCAGGTACAGGCGCAGCTGATCCGGGTCCGCTCCCGGCTCAGGAGAAGCCTCCATCCGGTTTCCGTTCTTGCACGCGAACAGAGCCAGGCCTTCGATGCGCAGCATATAGGTGTCCGGCGTGTTGATATAAGCACCCGTTGGGGAGTAAGAAGCCCACTGGCTGGCAAGGTCCGCATAGCCAATGTAAAGATCGATCGGCTCAGAAGAATGTGGTGCCTGGATTGAAGCAGGAGGGAGAGTCGGCAATTCCGGAAAGTGAATTTCACTCTGTATGTGCAAGCCAAATGCTTTGTACATCGGGATGGAATGTAGTTCTTGAGACAATTCACTCACTCCTTCTATTAAGTAAGAAGAGAAACAGCCCGAATACCCGGAGGAAGCGGTACAGGGGCTGTTTTGTGCATGTGTACAGCATTAGCTAAAATGTACCATTTCGTCCGGGTCCGGTTGAAGAGCGTCCGGACGGACATCGCCTGGGCCTGCCATCGTCATGTTCATATCAAGCACTTCCAATGTAGGAGCATTCCATTCTTTTTTCATCGCATTCACCTCCTTTCAAGCACAGTGCTTTACATGTGGTGCTGCAGAAATCGATGCAGAATGAGACTTCGCATGAGCAGCTTGAATGCCGGCTGGTAAGCTTGATCTGACGCAATACCATGCCGTGCTTCGGCAAGCGCGGTATCTACGGCCGGCATGTTCATCACATGCTGCATCCGCGAATCCTGCCGCATCTGCTCCAGAGCGTTCAAGAATTCCTGCCAATGCGGCTTCATTCGGTGCAGGGAGTCGGCCGCTTGTATACCCCGCGTGCGCTGATTCAGGCGGATTGAATCCGGAAGCAAGCCCTTGGTGGAGCGGCGAATCAACGCCCGATCCATGCCCTGCTGCACAAACTGCTCGATGGGTGCTGCCAGGCAGAACCGGATGACACGAAGATCATTCGTCGGGTCATGGCCGCAAAGAGAGTAGCGAAGTGAAAGCTTGGAGCCGCTCGTTCCGGTCGTACCCCACATGTGAATGCGTTCAAAATGAACCTTTCGCGCCTCCAGCGGATCTGCCGGCAGCTCGGCTTCAGAGCCGATGCCAATAAAGGCCTGATCCTGCAGCCGATGGTAGATGCCGGTTTCTTTGGCATAAGCGTCATTGATCATTTGCGGAAACTCGTAAGCTGTTCCCACCGGCTTGAGCCGATTGACGATCGGAAATGCTTTGCGGCACAAGACAGAATACATAATTTTGCGCCTGGTGCCGGTATTCAAGCTGTACTGCTGAACCTCCCGCCGAAGCTTGCCCCATTGAAGCTGCTTCAAGAGAGTGGCGTAATAACCGAATGCGGGACCCCAGGAGATACTGTAGTTACCACGGGCACCGCTGAGAAGGACACCAATGCCCTGCTGGCTTGCGGCTTCATGAATGCCGCGGAGCCAGAAGGTGTTGTCAAAGAATTTGTAAGGGGACTCCAGGGTATCCAGCCATTCATCGATCTCGGTGAACGGGCTGGCTCCTTGAAAGCTCAAGTAGCTGGGCTCCATATTACCGGCAAACTGAACCGTCTGTTCAATCAGCGGCCGCTCATTGGCGAGTCTGCGCTTGGGTGTCCAGTCTTCAAAATCTTCGGCCGGGACGTAGCTGAACGTATGCAGCGGCCGCTGCTGCTGCTGGAGTGCCTTGGCGGCAAAGCTGGCGACGGAACCGGAGTCCAGACCTCCGCTGAGATAGCCGCCCACCTTGCGGTGGCTCCGTTGGAAGCGGGAGGTCACCGCTTTCTGAAAGACTCCCCGGAAAGCTTCGTCGTACTCCTGAGAGGAGGATAGCTGCAGCGGGCTGATATTTCTAAGGCTGTCATATTTCTGAATCGTGATGTCATTTCCTCGGACGGTGAGGGTATGTGAGGGAGGCAGCTGGGCAACCCCCTCATAAACAGTGGAGAGCATATCCGGCGGCTCGAACACACCGCGGATGGCGAGAAATTCGGCCAGCCAGGTATGGTTCAGACTTTTATGTATATGGGGCAGGGACAGCAGGGGTTTAATCATGGTGCACAGGGACAGCTGCTGCCGGTCGCGATGATAATACAGCGTTCTCGCTCCGGAGAAATCCCGGGCACCGAACAGAACATGCTGACGCGGATCCCAGATGATGAAGGCGAAGTCTCCCACAAGCCGCTCCGGCATGCGTCTCTCCCACTTCTCATAGGCCCACAGCAGGAGCTGGCTGTCTGGCATGGAGGATCTCAGCTCCTGTGGAATCAGCAGCTGGTCCATGAGCTCCTCCCGATTGTCCAGAATGCAGTCTGCCGTTATGGCCAGACCGCGGCGGGAATCGTGGTAGGGAAGCTGTTCCTCCAGAGACTGGGTCGTCATTTGCTGGAGCAGACATCCTAGCATGACATGTTCATGCTGCCACACGGAGCATTGATCTGCCGGGTACAGCTTCAGGGCGTCCATGACTAGTTCGTCATGCCCAGCCTGTACAGGTTCTCCGTCCAGGCGATAAATACAGGCGATGGCACTCATGATCCATTTCTCCTTCATGATCATCCTGACGTTTTATTAGATACATTTAGTATCGGTCATAATATACATGAAGTTACAAATTGTATCAAGTGTTTTTTTTATGTCTAGTGAAATTAGTAGTGGTTAATTTGACCCTCACGAGAAATCTGCACCACAGGTAGGCCATAAGAACCCCCAAAGCATCAATAGCCATATCGTAAATACGCCCACCGCGAAAAAAATACAGCTGCAAAATTTCGGTAGCTGCTGCGTACAGCAGGCACAAGCCGAATGCGTACGTGCTTCTGCCTCCACCGGAGGCCAGAAGTGCCAGCAGAAAGAAGCCCAGGAGATGTCCGGCCTTACGCAGCACCCAGTCGCGCCGATACCATTGAACATCCTGTTCGGTGAGCTCCGACCAATCGGGGGAAGCATTAAAGCTGAAGTCAAGGCTTTGATGCTGGATGAGGTCCTGAAAGCTGAAGGAGCATGTAAATATGAAGAGCAGGATGGCCCAGAGCCCTGTGAACAAAATACGCACAAACACCTTCTCCTTTTGTTATTTGATACAATATGTATCTCCAGTCACTCTGTATCATATACGAGCAGAGAAGCCGGATTCAACCATCAAGGTGCAATTTCATAGAATATAGATACGGCCCTGGGCGTGTACTACAAACCTTTTTGCACGGCCTTCACTATGATATAGCAAGGAGGAGATAAGATGGCCAATCCGATGGATGAGGAAATGAGGGCTCTGGGCATTAATGTCAAATGGTATGGGGCTGTCGGCGACGGAAAGGCTGACGATACGGCTGCCTTTCAGGCGGCCATGGCAGCGTGCGGCAAGCGGCACCGGCTGTATATTCCGTCCGGGGATTACCGGATTCGGCAGACTATTGAGAATCAGAGCCGCGGCATTGTAGGTGAAGCGCCCTATGTAGACAGCGGGCAGCAGGGCAGCCGGATTTTGTGGGACCCGCTGGACACGTCCTCGGACCTGCTCCCGTGCCTGCGGATTCAGGATGCGGGGGTCAAGGCGGTATTTGAGAACTTCTCCATCTTCGGGATGGTGGGCTACAATTCCAGAAATCTTTCGACCTGGGTGGAGAAGAGCCTGTTCGAGCAGAGCTCTTATGAGATGTTTGCAGCAGGCAGTGCAGCGATCGAGGTCGCAGGCGGTGCTACCCCAATCTTCCGCAATATTCAGACGGCTAGAGTGAAGACGGGACTGCTGCTGAACAGCACGAAGGGCCATGTCACCTCTTATGATTGCTCCTGGGGCGGGCTCATCGGTGTGTATTGCAGAATCAATTCGGGGGACTATTTCTTTCAAGGGGGCGGCATTTCCGGAGCATTCTGCGGCGTTTTGCTGGGAACCATCCTTCATGCCGGACACCGGGGAGGCTTTCCCGCCGATATGCACAGGGTGCATCTGGGCTTTGCGCCTTATGCGATCTACCAATGTATTGACAGCGGGATGGACGATTATCGCCAGGCCGCTTCTGTGAATGGCTTAAACGGCATTTACACCACTGTGCAATTCGAGCAGTGCGGGGAGGCTGCCATCAAGCTGCTCAGTAAATCGAATACCTCCAGCCTCAGAATGTTCGGCTTCGGGTTCTCCTGGTCCGTTCCTTCATACTCGGACGATCCCACCCGCTGGCAGTACGCACTGCCGGATTCCTTGATGCGGCTGGAGGAGAAGCAGCAGTATGCGGCCTGGTTCGGTACCTTGACCTATCCAGTCACCATTCATAATGATCTGGGGGAACTGCGATTATCCACGGCTCCAGGTGGAAAAGGCACCGCATATATTGAAGTCCTGACCGGTGAACGGGAAAGTGATCTGACGGGGTTGAATCTGCCCCAGACTGTCATCCGGCGGAAATGGACCCCGCTGTACCGGACTTCGGACCTGCACGAACGGATGCGGGAGCGGGAGCACCGCACAGGGATGCCTGTCTCCGCGCCCAATCTGCTGCGCAACCCGGAGGTGCTGTCGAACTGGACTGTCACGAATGGCGGTACGATCAGTCTCGTCAGTCCGCAGCAGGTTCCGGTTCCTATTAGCAATGAAATGAAGCAGGTCCTTGGCCGCAATCCCGTTATATTGAAGGTGACCCCGGATGGTTCGCGGTCTCCGGGAGTTGTGATTGACTTTCAGGCACCCTCGCTTCCGTACGAAGGGGATGCCGGACGGAACCTGGCGATGCAGTATTTCATCCTCGAAACGAGCACCGGTAGCAGCTCCCTGTACCGCTCCCTGGGACGGGTGACGGCGCAGAACTGGGAATATATTTTTAACGATACAATCACTTGGCGGGAGCCGGGGTGGAAGCACCTCCGGGGCCGGGAGATGTCCAGCCGAACCGGACGATTATACAATTTTAGCATCGCGGGTATTCCGGAAACCGGGGACACGTATATTGCAGGAGTCATGGTGAACTGGGACCAGATCGGGTCCTACTCGCCGGTTCCCCACAGCTATATGACGGATTCCCTTGAAATCAGGGGACCGGGCAATGGTGTAATTCTGACGGACGAAGCGACCGGGGAGCGTTACCGCATAGCCATACGCAATGGCAGTGTGCAGCTCATCCGGACCTAAGGTACCAGAAAAGAAGATGAAGCCCTGCAGATTCAGGCTCTGCGGGGCTTGTTCTAGTTACATCCATGGCTTGCTTATTGCCTAAAAATGAAAACCTTTACATCCAAACAGACTTCCAGATTCCAGAAAAACACGAAAATTAGCTTGACATGATACAAATTGTATCTTAAATTATGGTGTGTAATCTACATAGTGTATCGCAAGGCTTACACATGACTTCGGGTGGAGCCTCGGAGTAGGACTCTAGTTACAAGTGTCAGCATTAATCATTAGCGGAGGGTTGCGAGCCAATGGAACTGAAACAGTATTTCCGGGTCATCCAGAAAAAGTGGTGGCTGATTGTCATGATGGTGGTGGTCGCTTTAACGGCAGCAAGTGTGAAGAGCTTCTATTTTACAACACCGGTATATGCAGCAAATGCAAAGCTGATCGTGAATCAGTCGTCGGGCGATGGATTGAATGCCAGCACCATTCAAACGAGTATTTTTCTGATCAATTCCTATAAAGAAATTATCAAGTCGTCGGCCGTAATGAATAAAGTCGTCGAGCAATACCCCGAGCTGGGGGAGAGCGCATCACAGCTGGCCGCCCGCATCTCGGTTTCCTCAGCGAACAATTCTCAGGTGATGAACCTCGTCTATCAAGATACTTCCTATGAAAAAGCCGCTGCTGTCGTGAATGCGGTCTCTACCGTCTTTAAAGCCCAAATTCCGAGCATTATGAATATCGATAATATCACGATTCTGAGTGAAGCCGACCCGGCAGCCAATCCGGGAGCTATTAACTTCAACCCGGTGATGAACCTTTTGATCAGCTTCATGGTGTCCTTCGTGCTGGCGATCGGGTTTATCTTCCTGCTGGATTATCTGGATGACACCCTGAAATCGGAGTCAGAGGTGCTTGAAATTATGGAAGCTCCGGTCTTGGCCTCTGTCGGCCGTATGACCAAGAGTGATCTCAAGCCGGCGTTCAAGTCGAAGAAAGCTCCACAACAACCAAAGGCAGGTGAGGGAAAGTATGCCACGATTCAGCAATGAGAGCAGTTTGATTGTATCCATGAACCCCAAATCCTCCATCGCGGAGAGCTACCGGCTGCTGCGGACCAAGATCCAGTTCTCCTTCAAGGATCAGGAGTCACGCACTGTCATGGTCACCTCATCTCAGGGGGGAGAAGGCAAGACAACGACGATTAGCAACCTAGCGATCGCATATGCCCAGGAAGGCAAAAAGGTGCTCCTGATCGATGCCGATTTGCGCAAGCCGTCGCTGCACCGCATTTTTCCTCAGCTGAACCATCAGGGACTGAGCTCCCTATTGACCGGCCATTGCAGTATTCAGGATGCAGTGCAGCCTACCGACTTCGAGCATCTGGATCTGCTGCCGTCCGGCCCTGTTCCGGGCAATCCGTCAGAGCTTATTGATTCTGCGGCGATGCACCAGCTTCTGCAGCAGCTGAAGCAGCAATATGATGTTCTACTCGTAGATACTCCTGCCGTACTGGCGGCTTCGGATGCGGTAATTGTCGGCTCCATATGTGACGGGGTGATCATGGTTGCCGCGCCGGGCAAGGTGAGAAAAGAGCATTTGAAGAAAGCCCGGGAGCAGCTGGAGCATGTTCATGCCAGAATGCTGGGCGTTGTGATGAATCGGGTCGTCTAGGCAGTAAGGAATTTACAGCGAATAGGTAATGTCTACTGCACCTTTATCACTGTAGGCACTCGGTCACGCTGTGGGTTCGTTTTCGGACCTTAGACATGATTGTCAAGGGTGTGATGTGAGGATGGGTTGAATGCCCTGTTCAGAAGGCTTAGCTATGTTTTTTTCAGGGGGAAGAGTGTGTAGCTAAGTCCTCTGTAAAAACAAAAAGAGTCCTGATGTATTCATTCCACCAAAATATGGACAGGAGCGTGAAGGTACGATGAAAAAGGTCACAAAAGCGATTATTCCCGCAGCAGGGCTCGGCACCCGGTTTCTGCCGGCAACCAAGGCGATGCCGAAGGAAATGCTCCCGATCGTCGATAAGCCAACCATTCAGTACATTGTTGAGGAGGCCGTGGCTTCGGGCATTGAAGACATTATTATTGTCACCGGCAAGGGAAAGAGGTCCATTGAGGACCATTTCGATCACGCGTTTGAGCTGGAGCACAATCTGTTCAGCAAGGGCAAGTTCGAGCTGCTGGACGAGGTTCGCCGTTCCTCAAACGTAGATATTCATTACATAAGACAGAAGGAAGCCAAGGGTCTAGGGCATGCCGTATGGTGTGCACGTAATTTTATTGGAAACGAGCCGTTTGCGGTTCTACTGGGTGACGATATTGTTAAATCTCAAGTGCCTTGTATCCGCCAGCTGGCGCTGCAATTCGAAACTACGCAGCGATCCATGATTGGGGTGCAGACGGTACCGATGGATCAGACACACCGCTACGGCATTATTGCACCGGCGAAGAAAATGAACCGGCTGTATGAGGTGGAGTATTTCGTGGAGAAGCCTCCGGCAGGACAAGCGCCGTCCCAGCTGGCCATTATGGGCAGATATATTCTGACGCCAGAAATCTTCGATTATCTGGAGCGGCAGGAGGAGGGCGCGGGCGGTGAAATCCAGCTGACGGATGCGATTCAGAAGCTGAACGAGGCCCAAGGCGTATACGCTTATGATTTCGAAGGCACGCGCCATGATGTCGGGGAGAAGCTGGGCTTTATTATGACGACACTGGATTTTGCGCTGCAGAATGATGAGCTTCGCAAGCCGTTGCTGGAGGGCATGGAGAGTATTTTGGAACGGGAGCACTCCGGAAAAATACTGAATTAACGAGGTGACCTGAATCATGTATCCGAATTCGCAGCATAACGATGCAGACATCGTGCTGGATGGCAGTACGAGCTATGGCGGTTATACACTGCAGCAACGGACGGGGAGAGAGCTCGGCGGTCATCAAAGCCGCTTGTATCTGGCATGGAAGCGCAGCACCGATGTGCTGCTGGCGTTAGGGGGACTGCTGCTGCTGTCCCCTTTTTTACTGGTCATTGCCCTGGCGATCAAGCTGGAGGATCCTAAGGGGTCCGTTTTTTTTTGCCAAACCCGGGTGGGAAAGAACGAAAAGCTGTTTCGCATGTATAAATTTCGTTCCATGGTTTCCAACGCGGAGGAGCAGCTGGAGCAGCTGCTTGCACAGAATGAAATCAACGGGGCCATGTTCAAGATGAAAGAGGATCCCCGGATTACAGCAATCGGCAAATGGATTCGCAAGACGAGCATTGACGAGCTGCCGCAGCTGTGGAATGTCGTTCGGGGAGACATGTCCCTCGTCGGCCCGCGGCCGGCACTGCCGCGAGAAGTAGAACAGTATAGCAGCTACGACAAGCAGCGCCTGGCTGTCACACCGGGATGTACTGGACTGTGGCAGGTTAGCGGACGAAACGGCCTGAGCTTCGAGGAAATGCTGGCCCTCGACCTGGATTACATCGAGAAACGCGGACTCTGGCTGGACCTGAAGGTGATCCTGCGTACGGTCAAGGTCATGGTGTTTCCGAATTCAGCTTATTGATGGAGTTGTTCAAAGGATGAAGATGACAATAAGCGTTATAATTCCCACGTATCAGCGGGTGGAGGTGCTTCTCCATTGTCTGGAAGGCCTTCGCCAGCAGCGCAGGCAAGCCGATGAGATTGTGGTTGTGGTACGAGATACCGATGTAGAAACCCGGCGTTTTATTGAGAAAATAGAGGACGAAAACCTGGTCATGGTCGTTGTCGTCCGTGGTGGAATGATTGCGGCCTTGAACTGCGGCATTCAGAACAGTACAGGCTCCATTTTGGCGTTTACAGACGATGATACCGTTCCTCACCCCGATTGGCTGGAGCAGCTGGAGCATCATTATCAATCAGATGCCCGGGTAGGAGGCGTTGGGGGCCGAGATGTTGTCCACATACGGGGAACAGCCATCGAGCCAATGAAATCCCAGGTTGGGATCATCAAGCCCTACGGCCGTATCATCGGAAATCATCATATTGGCATGGGAAATCCACGGGAAGTCGATGTTCTTAAAGGCGCCAATATGAGCTTTCGACGCCAGGCGATAGCCGGACTGTGGTTTGACGAGCGCCTGAAGGGGAGCGGTGCGCAGGTTCATAACGAGCTGGAATTCAGCAGAGCGGTGAAAGCGAAGGGCTGGAAGCTGATTTACGATCCGCAGGTCTGTGTAGACCATTTCCCGGCAGAGCGATTTGATGAGGATCAGCGAAACAGCTTCAATGAGACCGCATTTTTCAATATGGCCCACAATGAGACGTATGCCATGCTGAAGCATGCGAGCCTGTCACGCCGTGTGCTGTATCTGCTATGGGTTGCGGCGGTTGGGAGTAAATCATCTCCAGGGCTGCTGCAGTGTCTGAGAATGCTTCCAGAGCAGAGGTATGTGGCTTTGAAAAAGGGGAAACTATCTATTAAAGGCAGATGGGGTGGATGGAAGACATGGAGAGGATCTTTGGATTAAGCCGCGCCTTGGGTGGTACGGATCGCGTGCTAGGCAGGCTTGTTCTTGCGTCAATGGTTCTTTTCATTGCAGTGATGACAGGACTTGCAGGTTCTACAGGATCACTGCATATGAGGCTAATTGAGCTGTGTTTACTATTCATTAGCATGCTTGTTGCGCTTCATATTCATTTCAAAAGCCCGCAAGCCCTTCTTCCCTACGCATTGACCATGTGGGTGTTTAGCCCAGAAATAAGACGATTTCTGGATTGGTCTTTTCGTTCTTACACGGAGACTTCCTTGATTTCGTTAATTCCTTATACGGTCAGCTTGGTCATGCTGATCCCTGTTATCCCAAATATAAAGCATCTGGATCGCAGAATCGGACTTGTGATTAAATTAATTGGTGCCGCACTGGTCTATGGCTTTGCCATAGGTTTTTGGAGATACGGATTGTCCTCGGTATTTGATCTTCTTAATTATGTGGTTCCATTTCTTGTGCTTGTGTATGTCCATTTGACCGGGTTTAGTCGGAAGACACATGATCAATGGCTTCGCAGCTTTTCATGTTTAGCGGTGCTCGTGGCAGCCTACGGTATTTATCAATATATGGTGCTTCCACCTTGGGATCATTTCTGGATGACAAATGCCGAGATGAATTCCATTGGCATTGCGGAGCCGCAACGCTTCAGATTATTTTCACTCCTGAACTCACCGGGCCCAGCAGGGGTATTTCTTGCTGTAGCTCTGGCCGTTATGGTCGTTCAGAAGAAATGGCGTGTATTCGGATATGCTGGCATACTGCTAGTTGCGTTTGCCTTATTGCTTACTTTAGTAAGAGTAGGCTGGATAGCATGCGCTGTGATGATCATGGCGTATTTTTTTCGTTCAAAAATGAAGAATAGGCTCCAGCTGCTGATATTGGCAGCGATCTTACTGCTGGCTTACCAGTTTATTCTTCCTGTATTGCCTGGTTCTTCACAGGTTGTATCCAGATTGGATACGTTCAGTGCATTAGAGGATGATCACTCCTTCAATGAAAGATTACTATTCTCCAAACACATATTTACGACAGTATTATCTAATCCGGTTGGTATGGGATTAGGCAGCTCGGGTTTAGGGGCGAAGTTGACTCAGAATGATACTGCTTTAATCGCATTTGATAACGGTTATTTGAACATATTTTACACATTTGGCGTATTTTTTGGGACTGTGATTATAATATTTATTTTGTATTTGTTAGTGTCCTTGTTCAAATCGAGTAAACTAGAAAAGCTTTACACACCCCTTTCGTTTTCCATAGTTTGTGTGATTATATTCTTGATGATGGCTAGTAATGTATTACGGGGTCTAAGCGGATTTGTATTATTACTGTTACTTGCACTTTCATTTACGTATGTAGATAAACCTTCAGATCAAAAAAATAATGGGAGGTCTAATATTGCGTATCGTATTCCTAGGAGGTTCAATAACTGAAGGATTAGGTGTAACTAGATCGGGTAAAACTTATGCCAATTTATTAAAGTCAAAGCTCAGTAAAGGGTTAACAGAACCAATTGAAATAATTAATTACGGAGCTAGTGCAATGCAAGTTAATGAGTCGCGCCAAAGATATGAGCACGATATCCTGGAAATGAAACCTGAACTAATCGTATTTGCACATGGAAACACTGAAGCAGTAGTGAGAGAACGAAAAAGTATACTTCGGTATATGCCTCGTAGGTGGCGGAAAGCTGGTTGGATGGATCCTAGACCGTATTATTCGTCCCGATTCACTAGAAGATGTATGGAACAAATGGAATCAGCAATCCGTTGGAGAGTGAAGGTTTTATTGATCAAAGTATTTGGAGGTAAACAGTGGATGGATGTCACAGAATTTAAGCAACAAACGAAGGAGTTTGTGCAAAAGGTGCTTTGTGATAGTCCAAACACTAGGATTATCCTACTAATACCAGGAAGTATAGAAGAAAAATATTTCCCTGGAACCCCTAACTCTATGGAAATTTACCGTAGAGCACTTAAAGAAATATTTGAGTACACTAGAGCTAGCGGAAAAGTGTTTATGTGTGATTCATCTATGATGCTGCATCAGTGGGATGATTACTTTGCAGATCGCTTTCACCCGAATGAAAATGGGCATGATAAAATTGCCGAAGCATTGATGGAGACCATGACCAGATGTATCTTAAGTGATTCGCTTATGAAAGAGGTAGCTAAATGAAAATTTGCTTCGTGACACATAAAGTGAAAAAAGGTGATGGACAGGGAAGAGTTAACTATGAAGTTATAGTTGAGGCCTTAAGACAAGGACACATGATTCTTGTCGTATCTTCAGAACTAGATGAAGACTTAAGATTACATCCAAATATTGAATGGCACCAAATCAAGGTAAGTATATTACCTAGTATGCTTCTTAAATATCAATGGTTTGCAATTTTATCGACTTTCTTTATTTTTGTTAAAAGAAAATCAATACAACTCTTAATAGTTAATGGATTTATAACTTATGCTCGATCTGATATTAATTGTGTACACTTTGTTCACAGTGCTTGGATTAAGTCCCCATATCATCCATTTCATGAAAGTAAGAGCCCGAAGAGCGTTTACCAATTTATCTATAGCAAGGTAAATTCAGTTTTAGAGCGGATTGCAATTAATCGTACAAAGCAAGTGATAGCAGTTTCTGAGCAAGTGAAGCAAGAACTAATTCATAGCGCTAAAATTAATGAAAATAAAATTACAGTGGTTCCGAATGGCGTAGATTTAAATGAGTTCTATCCGAGGTGTGTTGTACGTAGTGAATTTGGTTTGCATAATGAAAGGATTTATGCTTTATTCGCCGGTGATCTTAAGTCTAAGCGAAAAAACTTAGAGACGGTATTGATGTCAATAGCTAGGACGGAGCAAATTGAATTATTAGTTTTAGGATATGTAGATAAGAGTCCTTATCCCTTGCTGGCAGAACAGTTAGGTATAAAGCATCGAGTACATTTTCTAGGCTACCGTGGAGATATTGCGGAAATAATGTCTTTATCTGATTTATTTATTTTTCCTTCTAGATATGAGCCGTTTTCTCTGGTTATTCTTGAAGCGATGGCAACTGGTCTTCCTGTAATCACAAGTAATTGTTGTGGTGTAGTAGAACTACTATCTAGTCACTCAGCAGCAATACTAGAAGAACCGGATGATGTTGATTCTTTGGTTAGAGTTCTTAATGAACTGCTTGACGATCGAACCAAGCTACATAATATGGCTTTGGAAGCAAGAAACGTGGCAAAGAATAATTCTTGGGAAATTATGTCCGAAAAGTATATGTATCTATTTAATAAGGTTTTAAATCGCACCCCGATAAATTATCGTGAAGGAAGTATTGCACATGATGATTGTTAAGTTAGCAAACTTCAGGAACAAGAGGGGAAGCATCGGCAATGTGTTTCAAGTATTTGCATCTAATGTATTTATACTTGGGCTTAATGTAGTAACAGGAATTATTATTGCCCGGTATCTAGGGCCAGAAGGTCGGGGAGAGCAGGCTGCAATGATTATGTGGCCTAGATTTCTAGCATACTCTCTTACAATGGGAGTGCCAACTGCTCTAATATATTTTATGAAGAGAAAAGATGAGGATCAAGGTTCTTTGTACATTACTGCATTATATATGAGTATAATATTGGGAATTATTGCAATGGCTTTGGGATCCGTAATTATTCCATTCTGGATGAAAGATTATTCTACATTAGTTGTTGAGTTTGCTACCTTAGCTTTAGTAATGTCACCAGTGGCTTTGATAGGTTCAATTAACACAGCGGCCTTGCAATCGAGGGGAGAATATAGGCAATTTAATTTCATGAGATACTCTCCAGTTTTTGGTACTTTAATAATATTATTGATTTTAGTATTTACAAATCATGTAACACCATTTATGACTTCAATAGCATTTCTTGTTCCGGTTATTCCAATTGCTATATGGACCACAGTACGTCTTGTATCTTATTACAAAATAAAACAACGACAGAAGAGGCGATCCGCTAAGAAATTAATGAGTTATGGTATTAGGTCTTACGGTACTGATGTGGCTGGAACATTTTCTGGCTATATTGATCAAATATTAGTAGTAGGTTTGTTGTCTCCAAGTGCTCTCGGATTATATGTAGTTTCATTAAATTTGGCTAAAATGCTTAACACATTACAGAATGCAATAACAACTGTATTGTATCCTAAAGCTTCAGAGCTAGGGGCAAATGAAGCATTAGATTTAACTTTTAGGGTGTTCCGATTTAGTTCAATTATTACTGTACTGATTGGAGCTTTAGTATTTATTGCAGCGCCCTATGCTCTTATTATGTTATACGGCAGTTCATTTGATGATGCGGTTCCGGTATTTCGTATACTGATATTCCAGACTGCGTTGGCTAGTCTTTCCTGGATTCTATCTCAGGGTTTCATGTCAATAGGAAGACCTGGTGCTGTTACTATAGTTCGACTAATAACACTTGGGTCTAATGTAATTCTACTGAATATATTAATTCCTTGGTTAGGGATCCATGGTGCAGCGATCAGTCTTTTAATATCTTCCTGCGTTGAATTTTTTATTATTTCTTTTATCTATAAGATGAAGCATAAAGTGATGATTAAACAATGGCTAATATCAGGGAAAGATATTAGGTGGGTATTTGAGCGAGTTCAACAATATAGAAGCAAGTATTAAATAAGTTGAATTCTTGTTTTCTTATTTTAATGTTTGATGGATTGTCACTATAGTTCAATTATTTTTCAGCAAATCTTTAAAATTTGGAGGTGACATTAATGGAGCAATATCCACAACTTTCAGTTTGTATCTGCACTCGTAATCGCCCCAAAGAATTGCATAAAGCGATCCAATCGGTTTTAAATTCTTCCATTCCCGCACACGAAATTATTATTTCGGATGACAGTACAAATGAAGAAACAAGACAATGGATTGCTCATGCGTTTCCGTCGGTTACATATTTGAATGGGCCGAAGAAAGGGTTGTGTGCAAACCGCAATCATATTCTTCCTGCAGTTACTGGATCACATTTACTATTTATGGATGATGATGTCGTTATGCAGGAGCATTTTATAAGGAATGCACTGGCAGCACTCCAAGCTGTAAATCAGGCCCAACGGGATAAGGCTATTATCACGGGGCTGGAACTCAATCATGGTCTGCTTGTATATCCGAATAATCAATCTTTTCTGGGACATCAGAGTAAACCATATGAGTATGAGAAGGGTAACATCCAGACCGTCGTGATCAACAGCACCATTTTCCCGGCAGAGCTCTTCAAGGAAATTCAGTTTGACGAACAGCTTATTTACGGATATGACGAAGTGGATTTGACTACTCGTGCTGTAAAGCTTGGTTACACAATCTATCTGTGTAAAGAAGCGGTCAATCATCATTTTCCATCCAGTGAGAACCGGGATTACTACAGACCCGTTAAAGAAGCCTCACGAATTTATGTTACATATAAACGTTATAGGCAGACCGATCGAACCTTGATGAAAGCCTACATGTTCCTCTTGCTCGCTGGCGCTCATATCACAGCTAATAAATTAAGAACAAGCGGGATCAAAGGTATGCGGGATGCGTTCCAAACGTTAATGATTTCCAGAAAATATATCCGTAATATGAAACAAGTACACGCTGCGGCGGAGACGAGGTGATTCATATTCATATCTTGCATATCGCAAATCATGTAAAAGAATGCGGGAACGGCATTGTCAACGTGATGGTGGACTTAGCCTGCGAGCAGGCCAGACTCGGCCACAATGTAGCGGTTGCCTCGGCGGGAGGGGGGTATACTCAGCTGCTCAATAAACACGGAATCACTCATTATAATCTGAATCAAACTCGAAGGCCGGTGCCGATGCTCCAGGCCTTTTTTCATTTCCGAAAAATGCTCAAGGCATTCCAGCCTGACATTATTCATGCGCATATGATGACCGGTGCCTTGCTTTCCCGGCTGCTGAAAGGCTTTCACAAATACAAAATCATTACCCATGTTCACAATGAGTTTCAAAAGAGCGCCAATATCATGAAGGTGGGAGATTCGGTGATTGCTGTAAGTCAAGCTGTTGCGGAGTCCATGCAGCGCAGAGGAATTTTAGCCAACAAACTGCATGTGGTTCGTAACGGGACCATAGGTAGTCCACGAACGGAGATCTCGACCGAGGTTGTTCTCGAAGGGATTCCGATTGTAACAGTGGCAGGCATGTATGTGAGAAAAGGGATTGCCGAGCTTATAGAGGCGTTCAATGTTGTGGCAAAAGAGTATGAAGAAGCTCATTTATATCTAGTTGGAGACGGTCCGGACAGGGAAGCATTTGAAGCTCAGGCAGACACTTCGCATTACCGAGAACGAATCCATTTTCTTGGATATCAATCCGATCCGCGAGCTTATATGAAAGCTGCAGATATTTTCGTATTAGCGTCACATAAAGATCCTTTTCCATTAGTGCTGATCGAAGCCCGTGAAGCTGGCTGTGCTATTATTGCAACCGAAGTGGACGGTATGCCGGAGGCCCTAGAGTTTGGACAATACGGATTGCTCGTACCACCCAAATCGGCGGAGGAGCTTTCCAAAGGAATTATGGCTATGCTGAAATATCCTGACGTTCTAAACGCTTACCGGACAAAAGCATCGCAGGGGCTGGAGTACTACAGCGTCGAGCGGGTAGCTAGAGACACTCTTGAGATTTACCAGAATACACTGATCAGCTAAATCCAATGGAAGAAGTGAGCGAGCGATGAATGTACTATCGACCGGCATGGGCTGGATAGATATTCAGCATGGCGGGCTTAACCGGTATTTTGCCGATTATACAAGGGCAATGAGTGAGTATGGCCACCGGGGTATGGGCGTAGTGGTTGCTCCGAGAGATGCCCAGCTGCCCCAGGAGCGCGGCATCGACAATGCCGCTTCCGATATTCGGATCAATCATTTCCTGAATCGGATGAAAGTGGTGCAGCGGCATGCGGTCCAGGCAGTTCGAAGCTTTCAGCCGGATGTATTCAATCCGCATTTTGCCTTCTATACCACGATGGTGACGCGAAAGCAGATTCCGCTGCACGTTCCCATCGTGACGCACTTCCACGGCCCTTGGGCTATGGAATCGAAGGTAGAGGAGAATGCGAAGACGGGGCTGATGAACGAAGCCAGGTTCTGGCTGAAAAAACAGGTAGAGCAGCTTACATACCGCCGCTCCGACAGCTTTATTGTACTGAGCCAGTATTTTCGGGATGTGCTGGTTCACACGTACGGCATTGACAAGTCAAAGATTCATATCATCCCCGGCGCGGTAGACCATATGCTGTTTCAGCCATCTTTGGATCGGGAGAAACTGCGCGCGGAGATGGGCTTTACTGCAGGTCAGCCGGTGCTGTTCTGCATCCGCCGTCTGGTTCGCCGGATGGGAATCGACCGCCTGATCTATGCCATGAGGGAGGTGATCCAGCACCATCCGGATGCCGTCCTGTGGATTGGGGGTGACGGACCGCTGCGTACAGAGCTGGAAAATATGATTCACGAGCTTGAACTCTCGGCGCATGTGAAGCTGCTAGGTCGCATCTCGAATGAGGAGCTGGTCCGTTGTTACCAGGCTGCAGATATCAGCATTGTACCGACACAGACGCTGGAGGGCTTCGGACTGATTACGGTTGAATCCCTGGCCTGTGGAACGCCGGTTCTGGGAACGCCTTACGGTGGAACGCGGGAGATTCTGGAGGATGTGGAGAAGGAACTGCTGTTCACAGACGGCACGGCGGAATCCATCAGCCGCAAAATCATCGACGTCCTGGATCACCCGGCGCTGCTTCCCTCTAGAGAAGCCTGCCGCGCTAAAGTTTTGGAGCGCTATACCTGGAGCAGGGTAGCGTCAGCGGTGACTGACGTGTTCGCCGAGGAAATTCAGAAGAGGAGGACATTTCGGCCATGAAAATCGCATTCTATAACCATACAAGCATGATCAGCGGCGCAGAAATCAGCCTCTTGTTAACGGCCCGGCATTTGAAGCAGGCCCAGCCGGTCTTGTTCGCTCCGGAAGGCGAGCTGCTGGACAGGGCGCGAAGCCTTGACTTGGACGTACAGCCGCTGCCGAGCTATCGGGCCCGAATGACTCGCAATCCGCTGCGGCTTGCCGTCGATCTGCTGGGGATGCTGGGTGCCGGCTGGAAGCTGGCTCGGCAGCTCAGGCACAGCGGGGCTGAGCTGGTTCATGCCAACTCCATCCGGGCCGGGATTATGGCAGGCTCTTTCCGGTGGCTGCACAGGCTCCCGGTCGTATGGCATGTGCGGGATCTGCCGCCCAAGGGCTGGATGGGCAGGCTGATCCGCTGGTTCGCTTCCCGCAGCGCACATGCACTGATCGGCATCTCTAATCCTGTTCTCCAGGAAATGAAGGGACAGGGCCGGGAGCAGCGTTATCACCTGGTTCATAATGGTGTGGAGCTGCAGCACTTGGGCCTGGAGGAGCGGCAGCGTCTGCGTGTCAAGGTTCGCCATGAGCTTGGAGCCGCTAATGATGTCGAGGTGCTTGCTATTATTGGTCAGATTGCTCCATGGAAGAGGCAGGAGGATGCCATTGAGGCTTTTTCCACGCTGGTTCAGGAGGGTCGGAATGCGGTGCTGTGGATTGTCGGCGAAGCGAAATTCAGACCGGAGAACGAGCGTTATCTGGAGCAGCTGCAGCAACGGGTGCAGAGCCTGGGTCTGAGCAGCCGGGTTCGATTTACCGGCTTCCGGGACGATGTGCTGGAAATTTGTTGCGGAGCGGACCTCCTTTTATTATGCTCGAAGGAAGAACCCTTCGGGAGAGTCGTGATTGAGGCCATGTCCCAAGGCACACCGGTTATCGGGACTTACGGCGGCGGCGTGCCGGAGATTATTGAGCATGGACAAAGCGGCTTCATGTATGAAACCGGAAATGTCCCGGAGCTGATCCGATATGTTCGCTTAACGCTCGATAACCCCGAGCTGTGGTCCCGGCTGAGTGAGAACGGCCGGCAGCGTGCCATCGATCATTTCTGTATTACCCAGACCGCGGATAAGGTAGAGCAGGTATATCATCAGCTGCTGCATACAGCCAGTGGAAAACAGCTGGAGCATCATCCGGTAAAGGAGATGATGTGATGAGAGAGCTGAAGGTGGCCATCGTGCATGATTATTTGAACCAGATGGGAGGCGCGGAGCGGGTTGTAGCGGTGCTGCACCGCATGTTTCCGGATGCGCCGATCTATACAACGATAATGGATCGCAGCAAGCTGCTGCCGGAGCTTCAGGATGCGGATATCCGGACCACCTGGATGCAGGGCATTCCCGGTATATTCAGCAAATTCAAGCTGTTCTTCTGGCTGTATCCCTTTGCTGTAAGGTCGATGGATCTGGAGGGCTATGACTTGATCCTCAGCTCCAGCAGTGCTTATGCCAAGGGAGTCCGAAAAGGACGGGGGGCGCTGCACGCCTGCTACTGCCATACTCCGATGCGCTTTGCGTGGAGCTTCGAGTCGTATATGGAAGGGGTAAAGGTACCCAGAGCCTTAAAGCTGCTGGCCAAATGGCTGACCTATCCGCTGCAAATCTGGGATCAGCGGAACTCCAGGCAGGTGGACCGGCTGATCGCCAATTCGACGACTGTGAAGGAACGGATTCGCCGCCACTATGGAGCAGAAGCACAAATTATTTTTCCCCCGGTTGATATTGACCGCTTTGAGATCAGTGACCGCAAGCCGGGAGATTACTACTTGGTAGTGTCCAGGCTCGTATCTTATAAGAAGATTGAGCTTGCCGTGAAGGCATGCACGAGAACGAAGCAGCGGCTGCTGATTGTCGGGGATGGCCCGGACCGTAAGCGGCTGGAGGAGATGGCTGGGGAGACGGTAACCTTTTTGGGTAGAGAAAGTGATGAGACGGTCGTTCGCCGCATGCAGCATTGCAAGGCGCTGATCTTTCCGGGAATGGAGGACTTCGGGATTACGCCGCTGGAGGTAAACGCTTGTGGAAGGCCAATCATTGCCTACCGCGAAGGCGGAGCACTGGACACAGTGGCTGCAGGCAGGACGGGGCTGTTCTTTGAAGAGCAGTCCGTACACTCTCTCATTTCAGCCATGAAGCGGTTTGAACAGCAAGCCTGGGACCCGGCCGCCATACGCAGACATGCGCAGGCCTTTAGTGAGGACGTATTTATCCGCCGGATGCAGGGAGTCATTGAGGGCATGCTGCATGCCCAACCGGGCCCAGCCCGAATTACAGAAGTGAAAAGGAGCGGGTAACGTGCAAATGATACTATTGTCCGGAGGCAGCGGGAACCGCTTATGGCCGCTGTCGAATGAGACCCGATCGAAGCAGTTTCTGAAGGTGCTCAAAGGACCTGACGGACAGCCGCAGTCCATGGTGCAGCGTGTCTGGAGCCAGCTCGGGGAGCTGCAGCTTCAATCCACCGCCGCCGTAGCTACAGGCAAATCTCAGGTGGAGCTGCTGCAAAGTCAGCTGGGCTATGAGCTGGAGATCATTGTCGAGCCGGAGCGCCGGGATACCTTCCCGGCGATTGCCTTATCTGCCTGCTATTTATATTCCATGAAGGGGGCAAGCCTCGATGAGATCGTGGCCGTGCTGCCGGTGGATCCCTACGTGGAGACACATTTCTTCCAGAAGGTCAAAGAGCTGGAGCCGCTGCTGAAGGACACTGGCGCGGACCTTGGATTAATTGGCGCAGCGCCGGACCGCCCTTCTTCTAAATTCGGCTATATGGTGCCGGGGGAGCATGCTGTGACCGAGCAGGGAATGGATTATGTGAGGATCAGCCACTTTGCGGAGAAGCCGGATGAAGAGCAGGCCCGCGGGCTGATTCAGCAGTCAGCGCTGTGGAACTGCGGCGTGTTTGCTTTCCGGCTGGGCTATATCATTCAGCAGCTGCTAGACCGCGGCCTACCGATTCAATATGAAGAAATGCTTCGCCAATATAGCCGAATGGAGAAGATCAGCTTCGATTATGCCATCGTGGAGCGGGCAGAGAAGATTGTCGCGCTGCCGTACCACGGGATCTGGAAGGATCTCGGCACCTGGGATATGCTGACCGAAGAGATTCACACGCCTCTGGTCGGCAAGGGTGTGTTAACGGATGATTCCTTCAACACGCATATTATTAATGAGCTGGACATCCCGATTACGGTCATTGGCGCCCCGAACCTGATTGTGGCAGCAAGTCCGGACGGCATTCTGGTGTCAGAGAAAAATGCCAGTCTGCGCATCAAGGAGGTGCTTTCCTTCGGGGACCAGCGTCCCATGTACGAGGAACGGCGCTGGGGCCGGTACCGGGTGCTCGACTATATCAAGTATCCGGGAGGGTATGAGGTGCTGACCAAGCGCATCTGCGTGACCGCAGGCAACAATCTGAGCTACCAGTACCATCTGCTGCGCAGCGAGGTCTGGACGGTCATATCCGGCGAAGGAGAAATGATTCTGGACGGCGTGGCTTCCAAGGTAGGTAAAGGCGATGTGATCGTCATCCCGGCTGAGGCCCGGCATAGCCTGAAGGGGTTTACAGATATGGAGATTATCGAGGTACAGACCGGCAGCCAGCTGATTGAGGATGATATTGTCCGGCTCGCTGTGCACTGGGAAGAAATTATTATGATGGCGCTGGGGAGTGAAATCCATTGAAGATTGCAGTGATTGGAGCCGGCTATGTCGGCTTGGTGTCAGGAGTATGCTTTTCAGAGCTGGGGCATCAGGTGGTGTGCGTGGATAAGGTGGCAGAGAAAATCGAACGCCTTCAGGCGGGAGAAGCTCCCATCTACGAGCTGGGCCTGCAGCCCTTGATTGTCGATAATCTGGACCAGGGACGCCTGAGCTTTACGACGAACACCGCGGACGCTGTTCAAGGGGCTGAGCTGGTTATCATCGCAGTAGGAACGCCTTCTCTGCCGAATGGCCAGGCGAATCTGAGCTATATCGAGCAGGCGGCGGTGGACATTGCGGAATCGCTGAGCGGGTATACGGTAGTCGTAACCAAGAGTACGGTTCCGGTCGGCACGAACGAGAAAATCCGGGAGATTATTGCCGCAAGAACCCGGGAGGAGTTCGACGTCGCATCTGTACCGGAATTTCTGCGGGAGGGTACAGCGGTCATGGACACGATGAATCCGGACCGAATCATTATCGGGACCGACAGTGTAAGGGCAGCTGACAAGCTGGTACAGCTTCATGAGCGGCTGACCGCAAATATTGTCATTACGGATATCCGAAGTGCCGAGATGATCAAGTACGCGTCCAACGCATTTTTAGCGACCAAAATCTCCTTTATTAATGAAATTGCCAACATATGTGAAAAGGTAGGAGCCGATGTGACTCAAGTCGCCCATGGAATGGGATTCGACAAGCGCATCGGTTCTTCTTTTTTGAAGGCAGGAATCGGGTACGGGGGCTCTTGCTTCCCTAAGGATACCCAGGCACTGATTCAGATTGCAGGGCAGATGGACTATGATTTCAAGCTGCTGAAATCCGTCGTTGAGGTGAATCGCGATCAGCGTTTTAACGTCGTGCGAAAGCTCGACCTGCTGCTGGAGAACATGGAGGACGCGGTCATCGGCATCTGGGGGCTGTCATTCAAGCCGGAGACGGATGATGTGCGGGATGCCCCGGCTGTTGAGATTATCTCGGCGCTGCTGGAGCGGGGGGTGCGCGTGAAAGCCTACGACCCGGTCGCGGCAGATAACTTCAGGAAGCAGTTCGGGAAGGACGGCGTGGAGTATTGCAGTGAGGCTGCGGACGCTGCTCGTGAATGTGATGCCCTGTGCATTCTGACCGAGTGGAGCGAATTCCAGCATATTTCCCCGGTCCAAATTGAGAGCTGGCTGAAGAGGCCTTACCTGATTGATGGACGGAATATTTACACGGAAGAGCAGCTGGCTGAAACCGGGCTCGTCTACTATTCGGTGGGGCGTCCCGGTATGAATCAAGGCTTGCGAGAGCCGGTGCCTACCCTGTCATGATACCTACGGAGGTGTTTATGTTGAAAACCCGCGGGATTCTAGAACGAAGCAGCTCTGCAATGCCCAAAGAGCTGGTGTTTATGCTGCGGCTGCTGCGCGAGGAGGTACCGGCAGAAGCCTTGGTCCGGCAATGTCCGCCGCAGCTGGATTGGAGTCTGCTGGTCCGGCTGGCCATGCATCATCGGGTGTTTCCGCGCGTCTATCTGCGGCTGAAGGAGCTGCCGAAACGGCTGGTTCCGGATGACATTCTCGAAGCTCTTCGCCGGCAGTACCAGAGTAATACAGTCCAGATGCTGCATTTGACCCGGGAGATGAGCACCATTCAGGCGGCGCTGGAGAAGTCCGGAATCCGCTGCCTGTTTCTGAAAGGACCTTCTCTTGCGATGCAGCTGTATGGGGATGTGTCTCTTCGGACCTCCAAGGATCTGGATCTGCTGCTGCATCAAGACGAGGTCGAGAAAGCCGAGGGAGTATTGAAGGAACTCGGGTACATCCCGGAAGAGGAGCGTGTCCTGGCGAACTGGAAGCAGACCAGTCACCATGTTTCGTTAAAGCATGCGGCGCACGCGGCTCAGGTGGAGCTCCATTGGCGCCTCAATCCGCACTTCAGCAAAGCGTATTCCTTTGATCAGCTCTGGTCCCGGCGCAGCGCCATCTCGGTGTCCGGGCAGACCGTATACGGATTGGGGCATGAGGATCTGCTCGGGTATTTGACCGACCACGGGGCGAGGCACGGCTGGTTCCGTCTCCGCTGGCTGATGGATATAGTCAAGCTGACTCCGCGACTAGACGCTCTTCTCCTGGAGCATCATCTACGGGAGCAGGGAGGGGAGCATTATGCGGGGCAGGCCTGGATTCTGGCGTCGGCACTGTTCTACGTCCGGATTCCGGTAGAGCTGCATCCCTTCATGAAAAGCGCGAAGAGCCGGCAGCTGGCCGCCATGGCGCTTCATTACATTGAACGAATCGTTCAGCTCAATCCAGTCCCGGAAAAAAGCGTAGCCTGGCACTATAACCGTTACTTGATTGCACTTATGGACGGAAAACAAAGAGCGGCTTATTTCCGAAACAAGCTGCTTCCGAACTCCAGAGATGCTATGCAGCTGCCGCTTCCACGGGAGCTCCATTTCTTGTATTACGTGCTTCGGCCGGTGCTGTGGTCCTGGCGCCGTCTCCAGGCCTTGTCCAAAAATCCATTCGCGGGGAGGAATTAAAGATGAAGAGCCATATGATGACAGCCCAAGATTTGATCGTACAGAAGGAAGGGTTTCTGGTCAGTGACATGGACGGCGAGAAGGTCATGATGAGTATACAGAACGGGAAGTACTACAACCTGGGGAACATCGGGGGACGGATCTGGGAGCTGGCGGCAGCGCCGATCTCGCTGTCTCTGATCGTGGATCAGCTGGTCGCAGAATACGATATTGAGCGCGAGGTGTGTGATATGCAGGTTCAGGCCTTTGTCACCCAGCTGGTTGAGGAAGGCCTCATTCAGGTGAAGTCGGGGTCATGAGGAGAAAGACAAAGCTGCAGCGCATTCTGAACAGTTCCCTTTCCGTAAAAATGCTGCATGCCGAGGCTTATCTCTGCTTGGCCTGGGGCCGAATCTTCAAGCTGCTTCCGTTCGCCAAGGTGTCCGCTTCGCTGGGAGCTCCGATGAAGGAGACCTCGGCAGCTCCGTGCACGGAGCAGGAGCTGAGGCTGCTGAAGCAGGTATCCAAAGCGGTACACCGTATGAGCCGCTATACCTGGTGGGAGAGTCAGTGTCTGGTCAAAGCGGTAGCAGCCATGGTCATGCTGGAGCGGCGCGGTGTGGAGAGCACCCTGTACCTGGGAAGCGGCCGAGATGCTCAGGGCCGTATGGCCGCTCATGCCTGGCTGCGCAGCGGCTCTTATTTGGTGACCGGAGCTGAAGGGCATGAGCAGTATGCTGTCGTGGGCATTTTTGCAAAGCAGCCTTCTCGTAAAGGCCTCAAGCCGGAACGCTCCGGCGTATAAGGAGTTGTTGTCTTGAAGGATCTGATGTATTTTATCGCCAAGCTGTACAGAGCTTCCGGCTTCAGATTGGTTCTGAATATCACGCTTGTATTGGTAATCAGCCTGCTGGAAGGACTCGGACTGTATCTCATGATTCCGCTGCTGGGCATGATCGGCCTCCTGGAGCAGCAGGCCTGGAACGATTGGCCGCTTGTATCGGGGGTGCAGACCCTGCTGGAAGGCTGGTTCACCGAGCTGAGCCTGCTCCTGGTACTAGTATTGTATGTGCTTATTCTGGGAGGGCAAGCCATGCTCACCCGGCTGCAGAGCCTGCTAAGCACGCGCATGCTGCAGGGCTTTATCCGCCGGATGCGGATGGAAACGTATGAAGGACTGCTGTACGCAAGGTGGGAGTTCTTCCTCCGAAGCCGCAAATCGGACTTTCACCACATGATGTCCAATGAGCTGGGAAGGGTCAATCAAGGAGTATTTCTGTTCATGAGCATGATTACAGCCGGGCTGTTCACACTGATTCAGATCGGCCTTGCCTTCTGGATTTCGCCGCTCTTGACCGCCTTTGTGCTTCTTTCGGGTGCTGCGCTCGCGCTGTTCGGACGAAGATATATTCGGGGGTCGAAGCGGGTGGGAGAGCAGACGACGGAGCTGTCGAAGTATTATTTTGCCGGGATTCAGGAGCATTTCAGCGGCATTAAGGACATCAAGAGCAATCGTCTTGAGCCCTTTCATACCTCTTGGTTCGCAAGGCTCTCCCGTCAAATGGAGACCAATTTTATTACGTTCGGAGATATTAATTCCAAGTCCCAGCTCATCTACCGCCTGTCCTCGGTGCTGCTGATCGCGGGATTTATCTATGTGTCCATCGAAATGCTGCATACCCCGGCAGAGAAGCTGATCCTGATCGTGCTGATCTTCTCCAGGCTATGGCCGCGCTTCATTACGATTCAATCACAGTCCGAGCAGCTTGTCACGAACATACCCGCCTTTACCGCGATGCGCCGGCTGGAGCAGGAGCTTAGACAAGAGCGGGAGTGGACAGGAGGCGAGGAAGAGAACAAGGGGAAACAGGAGAAGCTGCACATGACCCAGGGCATCCAGTGCCGCGGCGTCAGCTACAGGTATAAACCCGACTCCCCCGTCTATGCCCTTCGCGATATCAACATTCAAATTCCTGCCCGTCAAATGACAGCCATCGTCGGCAGGTCCGGCGCGGGCAAGAGCACCCTGATGGATCTGCTCATGGGCCTGATTCCGCCGGAAAGCGGGGAGGTCCTCGTAGACGGCATCCCGCTAAAGGAGCAGCAGCTGCACCGGCTCCGGGAGGGCATCGGATATGTTCCGCAGGACCCTTTCCTGTTCCATGAGAGCATTCGCCATAACTTAAAGCTGGTGGCACCGGATGCGTCGGAGGAAGAGCTGTGGGAAGCGCTGCGCTTCTCCGCGTCGGAGGAATTCGTGCGCAGCCTGCCGCTGGGGCTGGACACGGTCATTGGAGACCGGGGAATCCGCCTCTCCGGAGGAGAGCGACAGCGGATCGTTCTCGCCCGGGCCATCCTCAAGCGCCCGACCCTGCTCGTGCTGGATGAAGCGACCAGTGCCCTGGACACAGAGAACGAGCGGCTGATCCAGACTGCACTGGAGAGCCTGAGAGGAAGCATGACGATTGTTGTGATCGCCCATCGCCTGTCCACCATCCGCAATGCGGATCAGGTCATAGTCATGGAGCAGGGGGCTGTTATCCAGCAGGGGGGCTACCGTCAGCTGGCACAGGACCGGCAGGGCAGATTCAGCCGTCTGCTGCAGGAGCAGACGGGCATGACGAAATAGAAGACAGCTGCCTTTCGCACCGGACTTTTGCACCGGAGAGGCAGCTGTCTTTTTTATATTAAGACCTTATTTCTTCCCACTCAGGCAAAAAGACCTAACTGCGGGTTGACAAACTTTTCGGGATTATATACATTTTTAAATATGATACAATATGTATCGAGTCAATCCGACAAACGACCCGGAGAGGAAGCGGTCCGAATGGATGAGATGAACATGTACTGCATTGTTTGCTGCCGTGTCGTGAACCAGTCCGGAAAAATTTTTCGTACCGGTTATTTCAAGCATAATATTCCGATTGGACTCTGCGAAGAATGTGCCGCCCAAAAATGTCAGGATCCATCCTCCATAGCCAGCAGCCAGCCGGGGACATCAAGGCCCGAGCCTTGAATGACCCCGTCATATGGCCTGCTCGCTGCTTCATCCTCCAACCGTCCTCAAGTCTTATCCCGCTTCCGGCTGCGGCAAATGGCGAGCATCGGAAGCTGTACCGGAATCCCCCGAAGAAGCTTGGTGCTCCATGCGGCTGGCCCCGTTTAACACCCCGCCCTCCATAATGATGAGGGAGGAGGCCACCACATCCCCATACATTTGTCCAGTTCGTGTAATCGTCAGTCTTTCCTCAGCTGCCACGTCGCCATACACCTTTCCGGCAATGAACACCTCTTTGGCCGTAATATTTGAGCGCGCTACAGCGAGCTCTCCGATCGTTACCTCTCCCGTGCTTTCAATATCTCCTTGAAACTGTCCATCAATCCGAAGATCACTCTCACAGATCAGCTTGCCCTCGACCTGGCTTCCCTGACTGATCAATGTGGCGGGGCCTTGGGACCGCCGTGCTGACTTCTTCCTGGATCTCATCATGTGTATTCATCCTCCTTCAAATCCATTGCATTTACTTCACATATTCCAGCGGGTTTACCGTTCGGTTATTCTTCACGACTTCAAAATGCAGATGCGGGCCTGTGCTGCGCCCGGTGCTTCCCAGCCGGCCGAGCACATCGCCTTGGGTAATGGAGTCCCCGGCCTGAACGGCAGCAGAGTCCAGATGAACGTACCAGGTCTGGAGTCCGTCCGGATGATCGACAATGACGTAGCGGCCCCGGACCGCACTCCTTTCCACGGCGCTGACCGTCCCGCTTGCGGCGGCATATACGGGATCGCCGGTGTCACCGGCAATGTCGATGCCGGCATGAAAGGCGGTTTTTCCATTGATGGGATCGGTTCGATAGCCGAAGCTGGACGTCAGCGTGCGGGATTTGGTCGGCCACAGGGAAGGGGTGGCCTCCCGCTTCAGGCGAGTCTGCTCCGCGCTGTCGAGAGCCCGGGGGATGGCCTGCTCCATGACGGACATCAGCTGCCGCACCCGCTCGAAATCATCCTGGGTCTCTTCGGCCAGCTGCAGCATTTCAGACTCGTGCACTGCAACATACTCGCCGCCCATGCCGCCTGAAGACTCCAGGGAAGTAATGTTATCCGGATCGTACCCGTGACGCTTCATGAATTGCCGCAGCTCGGCCTCCAGCTCCTGGACCCGCTGCATCTGCTCTTCGGTTTCGGCCGCTTCACTGGACAGCTGAAGAATGGCCTGGTTTAACCGCTCAATCGCTTCATCCTTATCTGTAACCGTAATTTCCATGCGCAAGGCTTCCAGATTTTTTAATAGCAGCTGGCGCTCCAGCCCGGAGACGGTACGCTCAGCTTGTATGTGCATCGTAAGAATCAGGCCGGCTATCGAGAGAACGGCAGCGGCCGGAACGAGGATCATCAAGGGCTTGGACAAATGAATCTGCCGCACGGACTGCTGGGCATCCCGCAGCACGAGCAGAGTTAACGGCTGCTTTCCCGGCTTTCGTTTCATGAGCACCCCTTTCTGCACCGCCCGGGTTTCATAGCAAGCGGCATGGCAATGCTTGGACGGCTTCTTACTCTTTATCTATTCCGGAGGACGTGGAAACATGTCAGCAAATCCCGGGATGGATCGCGGTGTATTCAGTTACCGGGGAGATTGGGTATGTATTGATTAATCACTCTCCTCCTGGTCAATGCTGTAATAGAAATCTTTGCATGCACTGCAGGACGGAACCATTATACTTAGACGTTGGGAGGCTGCCGTTATGTGGCTCCTGCTTGCACTCATTGCGTTTGTGCTTCAGATGGCGGCTGTGCTGCTGCTGGAATTCCGCAACCCGTCCAAGGCGGTGGCCTGGATGTTTATTCTGTTCTGCCTGCCTTTGCTCGGCTTCATTCTCTACTACTTTATTGCCCAGGATTACAGGCAGCGGCTCAAAATCCGCAATCGGGGCACCCGGCTCTTCCGTGAAATCAAGAATCATCTGTGGGACCGCGCAGCGGTGGTGGATCAGGTATCCGGCATGCATAACCCCGAATTCAAGCACAATCTGAGGCTGTTCAATCTGCTGAATCACTTGTCCGAGACGCCGATTACGGGCTGCAATACGACCCGGGTGCTGACGGATGGGGAAGAGGCCTTTGCTGCGATGCTTCACGCGATGGAGCAGGCAAAGGATCATATCCATGTGGAATTTTATATCTTTCGGCATGATTCAATCGGGACGAAGTTCCAGGATGTCATGATCCGCAAAGCCAAGGAGGGCGTGAAGGTCCGCCTCATCTGTGACGGGCTGGGCAGCTATAAGCTGAAGCGCTCATTCATCCGCAGGTTTAAGGATTCGGGCGTAGAGTTTCACTTCTTCCTTCCTGCGATGGTGTCCGTGCTGAACCGGAGGATCAATTACCGCAATCACCGCAAAATTGTCGTGGTAGACGGCACGGTCGGCTTTCTCGGCGGCATAAATGTCGGTGACGATTACTTGGGCAAATACCCTGATATGGGCTATTGGCGCGATACGCATCTTGAGGTGCAGGGGGACGCGGTCTATTTTCTCCAGAATGTCTTCCTGCATGACTGGCGGCTCGCTGCCGGTGAAAAAATCGTCGATATGGCTCTCTTCCCCAAGCATCAATGCAAGGGGGATGAGCAGGTGCAGATTCTGAGCAGCGGTCCGGATCTGAACTGGAACGCAATTCAGGAGATGTGCTTCGGATCTATTTCGGTAGCCAAGGAGCGCATCTGGATCACAACGCCCTATTTCATCCCGGATGAAGGCATCTTTGAAGCACTCAAAACGGCGGCCGTCAGCGGGGTAGATGTGCGCATCATCATCCCGGACAAGGCGGATTCACGACTCGTCAAGCTGGCTTCACTCTCGTATGTAGAGGATCTGATTACGGCCGGCGTACGATTTTATGAGTATCAAAAAGGCTTCATCCATGCGAAGGTGCTCATCGTGGATGACCTGCTGGGCTCGGTAGGAACGGCGAATATGGATATGCGGAGCTTCTTCTGCAACTTTGAGCTGACGGCGGTCATGTTCGATCCGCAGCCGATCGGGCATCTGGTAGCTGATTTTCAGGAGGATCTGACGCACAGTAAGGAGATTGACGAGGAGGCCTTTCACAAACGGGGACGCGCGCAAAAAGCAGCGGAGATCTTCTGCCGCATGCTGTCTCCCATGCTATAAGGAAGGGCTGATCACTTTATATTATCGGGAGGCGGTGAATATTGTTTCACCTCCTCCTTTTCTATATCGCAAGGTTATGTGATAAAATAAACATATTACATGACAGGCCGCAAGACGGCCGTTGGGTTAAGAATCGGGGGAATCATATGTCCAGTGAACTGAAATCCTTGTCCAAGCCGGCACCACCGCCGCGCGAGCAGCAGGTGTCACCTGCCGCGAAGACGCCGGTGCAGCCGGAGAAGCAGCCTGCCAAGTCGATGTGGGCGAGATTGCTGCGGCGGCTCATTTTTCTCACCCTGGGTGCGGGCTTTATGGCTGTGGGTCTGGAAATCTTCCTCGTCCCGAACCGCATTATTGACGGCGGAATTACAGGCATCTCCATCATGGTATCCCATGCAACCGCACTGCCGCTGGGGATCTTTCTGACGCTATTTAACCTGCCCTTTCTGTTCATGGGGTATAAGCAAATTGGCAAAACGTTCGCGCTTTCTACGCTTTTTGCCGTTTTGGTTATGTCTCTGGGAACGTATCTGCTGCATCCGGTGGCTCCCATTACGATTGATCCGCTGCTTGCAGCCGTCTTCGGGGGTGTCATTCTGGGGATCGGCGTCGGTCTGGTCATCCGCTCTGGAGGATCGCTCGACGGCACCGAGATTGTAGCCATTCTGTTCAGCAAGAGGCTGCCGTTCTCGGTCGGAGAGATTGTGATGTTCATCAATCTGTTCATCCTGGGCAGCGCCGGCTTCGTCTTCGGTTGGGACCGGGCCATGTACTCTCTGATTGCCTACTATCTGGCGTTCAAGCTGATTGATATTACGATCGAGGGGCTGGATCAGTCCAAATCGGTATGGATTATCAGCGACCGCTACAAGGAGATCGGGGATGCTCTGACCCAGCGTCTGGGACGCGGAGTGACTTACCTGGATGGCGAGGGTGCTTATACCGGCGACAGCAAGAAGGTCATCTTCACCGTTATTACGCGCCTGGAGGAAGCGAAGCTCAAGACCATCGTGGAGGATTGGGATTCGCAAGCTTTCCTCGCTGTAGGCAATATTCACGATGTGAAGGGCGGACGGTTCAAGAAGAAGGATATCCACTAACAAGAAAGCATCCTGCATATCGCGTTTGGCGCGTATGCAGGATGCTTTTTTTTCTATGAAAGATCAGGTCTGCTTCTTGCGCAGATGTCCCAGAAGAGGTGCCAGTGGCTGGGGAGGGAGGAGAGACAGCAAATCCCCTTTCTCCTGGAGCCGCTCCTCAATATTGAGCAAATGATAGGAGGAAGGCGAGACATTCCGATTCACCTCTTCCCAGGTCAAGGGTGTAGAGACTGTGGCACCGGGACGTGCGCGGGGAGTGTAGGGAGCAGCCAGCGTGCGTCCGCTGTAATGCTGAAGATAATCGAAGTAAATCTTGTTGCCGCGGTGCTTCTTCAGCCGCTCTACCGTAAACAGCTCGGGATGCTTCTGGGATACATACTGGGCGAGAAACTGTCCGGCGCTGCGCAGCTCCTCGAAGGTCAGCCCGGCTTCAATCGGCACGATAATCTGCACGCCGGTAGCCCCGGACGTCTTGGGAACGGACTGGATGCCGAGCGAGCGGAGGAGCTCTCCTACGAGGCTGGCTGCTTCCATGATGCGCGGCTCCTCGGGAAGTGTGGGATCCAGATCAATCATCCATTCGCACGGCAGTGTACTGCCGGCAGCGTGCAGCGACGGATGAAACTCCAGTGCGGCGAGATTACCGAGCCACAGCAGCTCGGGCAGGCCATTCAACAGCACGTAGTTAATCTTCTCATGAACGGCGGTCTGGACGAAGGAGGGACGCGGCTGAGGCGCATTTTTCTGATAAAAGGATTCTCCCGCAGCCCCGTGCGGATAGCGGATGGTCGTGAGCAGCCGATTGGACGTGTAACGCAGCAGAAATGGAGAGAGGGCGGTCAGCTTCTGCAAATACATGGCTTTGGTAATGCCGACCTCGGGCCATAAGGGCTTGTCCGGATTCGTAACCACGATGTCCTGGCCCTCAATCCTCAGCAAGCCTTTCACTTGCTTCCTCATTCCGGCTCCAGCCCTTCCAAATGCAGCAGCTTCGGATGACGCATCATACCGTCCTGACTCCACTCCAGAAACGTGACCGTAAGCTGTAGAGGCAGGCTGAGCCACTGGATCTGCTCCTTGCGCCCAGCCGCAGGCGATGGTGACCAGCGCGGCGGCCCGGGATGCTGCTGGGCAAAGGAGAGCAGCTGACGCCTCAGCGGCTCGGTTAGCCCGAGGGAGACTCGTCCGATATAGGCATCGTCTTCACCCAATACAACGAGACTGGCAACCCGTCCTTCCCGCAGAATGATTCCGGGTGAGCTGGCTTGTACGGTGAGTGCTATCTTCTTCTTCAGCCAATCCTTGTGTTTCTTGCCTTCGCGGTAAGGTGCGCTGAGGCGCTTGATGACGATGCCTTCCCAGCCGCGCTCCTGTGCCCATTCCCACAGGCGGGGACCATCACGAAACAGCTCGGACAGCAGCAGACCAGGCTGCTTCGCCATCAGCTCCTGGAGACGAGCGTGTCGCTGCTCATACGGCAGCGTACGCAGATCTTCTTCACCTTCGATCAGCAGGTCAAACAGAACATAGGTGAGCCGGGGACTCTGGGCGGCAGCGACTCTGGAGCGCTCGCGCTGCAGCACCTTCTGAAACACCGGCCGTCCCTGCTCCGGATCGAAATAAATGACCTCCCCATCCAGCAGCAGGCGCTGCTGAAATCCGCTGCGCAGACATGCTGTAATCTCTGGATACAGGGCCGTCTTATCCAGCAGCTTGCGTGACATGAGCGTCACCTTGCCGTGCTCTACAAGCGCCAGGATGCGCACGCCATCCCACTTCAGCTGGTAGCCCCATTCCTCGCCCTCCGGAATGTCGTCCACCGCAATGGGCGCCATCGGCTCCCTCGGAAACAGGGGGCTGCCGCTGGCCATCAGGAGCCGGCTTCCGGTGACTTGGCTTTACGGCTCTGCCGCTTCGGCTTGGCCGGGGGAGCGGCGCCGACGTCCCCGCTAACCTTGGCCGCAGCTGCAGCCGCCGGCTTCCGGGCAGGCTTGCGCTTTTTGCCGGCGTCCCCGGGGTCCGTCGCAATCGGCTTGACAGCCTCAATGCTGGCCTGCAAGGCAGCCATCAGATCGACAACATTGCTCTCCTGCGCCGCCGGAGCGACCTTAATTTCCTCGCCCGCAATCTTGCTCTGGATCGCACCAAGCAGCCGTTCCCGGTAATCATCTGTATACTTTCCCGGCTCAAACGGCGTGGACAGCTGCTCGATCAGCATGCGCGCCATGGTCAGCTCCTTGTCATTGACGGCGACGCCTTCCGGCAGGTTGGGCACCTGTGACAGCGGCCGAATCTCATCGGGATAAAAAATCGTCTCGATCACGAGGCATTCATCCAGCACGCGGATGGCAGCGAGGCTGCTCTTGGAGCGGATGGCGATTTTGGCGATGCCGATTTTGCCCGACAGCCGCATAGCCTCCAGCAGCAGGCGGTATGCATTGGACCCTGCCTGATCGGGAGAGAGATAATACGTCTTCTGGAAATAAATCGGATCAATATCCGTCAAATTCACAAAGTCAAGAATCGTAATACTCTTGCTGTTTGCATCGGTGAGCTGCTCGAGCTCTTCTTTTTCAAAAAGAACAAAGCGTCCCTTCTCGTACTCATAGCCCTTGCTGATGTCCTCCCATGCCACTTCCTCCTCGCACACGGGGCATTTGCGAACATAGGACAGCGGGCTGCCGCAGACTTTATGTAAATATTTCATCGAAATATCCTTATCTTCTGTGGCGGAGAACATTTTGACAGGGACATGGACCAATCCGAAGCTGATGGCACCCTTCCAGACGGTATGCATGTGGCGGCACAACCTTTCTATCCTTGATATCGCTTCTGTATAAACTATTTATAGTTTGCCCCAAAAAGTACCTCCTTATGACGCTACGGCCTGCATAATACCGGGGGGATGGAGGCATATTGAGAAGGGATTCCTGGCAGAAAAGGAGCATGCATAACCATGAAGCAGCACGAAAGACGAGGCAAGGAAAGCGGCGGACTGCCGGATCAGCACAGCTCACTCTTCAATGAGGACGCACTGGAGCCTGTAAACGGCGAGATGCTGGATTGGGAGGAGCTGACCGGCGAGGACCGGGGCTTGTCCCGGGAATCGACGATGTTTGATGTGGACCGGATGATCAACGAAGGGCTCGGCGGCGGATACGTGACAGAAGATGACAACGGGGAGATCGGAGAGACGACCACAGATACGATGAATACGGTGGACGAGACTCCCCGCTATGGAGAGGAGGAATAGAGGATGGAGATGCAGCGCGCTATTCATATTTTTGAATCACCGGATACGATTAAGGTTCATCTTGCCGGCCAGCCGGTGTGGATCGAGGAACTGGACCATGCCAACGGCATGGCGACGGTGCAGGTGGGCTCCCGCCCGGCCAACACGATGACGGTCAGTGTAGACCGCCTGCAGGAGGGCGAGTGAGGTTTTATTAGAGAGTCCTATGTAAAAGAACGGGAAGTAAATGAAACAGTAGTTGTATCACAGTTCCTTACGGACATGCTGAGCGATAGTGCATGCTAGTATAATCCTCAAAGGAGTCTTCATATGCAAACAAAAAAGCCGCTAAATTTAGCGGCTTTAAATCAAAGAGTTTGTCTATCTTAGATAGACAAACTGAAAGTCATACATAAGGAGTTAACTCGCTATTTAGGATCTTTACTTTTAGGGAAACATGTTTATGGTTGGTATTCTACTCTCCAAAGCTTGTTCCTGGAAACAAGGTGTATCGTTCTAAATACTGGGTCGATTTCGGTACGATCATCACCGATTTAATTTTGTTAGTTCCCTCAAATGTGAATTTCCATTTCTCTACTTTGACATTGTAATCATCTTCTGCGGTGACTCGTTGCACAATACGTACAGTTAAAGTATTTTCACTGCGGTCTACAGGTTGCATTTCGATAATGCTGGCCATATTGTAGTTTCCAATAGGGAAGCTTTCATTATAAATATCTGTTCTGAATCCCGGTGCGTTTAATGCAAGTACATCTTCCTTCCGTCGATCATCGTAGGCCATAATCCAATTAAATGCTAGATCACGCTCATTTACATACGATACGCTGCCGGTTTCCGTTTTGAAGTTCGGATCAGAATTGACATACACGGTTTTACTCTTATTATCCCATTGAATATTTGCTCCAAGGCCTTCAGATATTGTACGAAGTGGTACATAGACTGTTCCATCAATAATTTTCGGTGCTGTTGTGCTTTGAGTGATATTGCCATGAACAAAGACTTTAGGTACTACTGTTGAAGCATAAGCACCTGCGCAAAATACGGTTGTGAGCAGGATTCCAGCAAGTCCTATTTTGACAATGCGTTTCATTAGTTCTCCTCCAAGCTGTATTTAAATGTTAATACATGTAATTAATAATAGGGTAAAATGGAAGAATAATCAAAAAAACATACAACACGCAGTAGTTATCCATTTTTTGATTATCCAGTTACTTATGCTTTTGCGGCAAAGAAGACAACCGCCATCTTGTGTTACGAAGCACCTATGTAATAATAAGAAGAATCATTGATGCCGGGAATCAATAACCTTAACGCTTCCATTTATACAGAGTCACAGGAGCCGGGGAGTCCCGGCTCCTTTTTGCGTCCTGCGCTTCGCTTCCCTTGCGGGTGCTTGTTGGGACCGATATAATTAAGGACATGTTGGAGCTGACGATTAGCATTCACGTATGGGGTGAATACAAGTGACAGAAACATTTAATTACGAGTCTTCCGGGCTGGAGGATACGGAGCGGCTGGCCGTTTGGCTGGCTGGCGTGGTACAGCCTGGTACGGTCATTGGCCTGGACGGGGATCTTGGGGCGGGTAAAACGGCCTTTTCCCAGTGCTTCGCCCGCGCGCTAGGCGTGAGTGGTGTGGTAAACAGTCCGACCTTTACCATCATTAAAGAGTACGAGGGGCGATTGCCGCTCTACCATATGGATGTGTATCGTTTATCCCTGGAGGAAGCGGATGAGCTGGGGCTGGACGATTATTTTTACGGCGATGGTGTGTGCCTGGTGGAATGGAGCTCGCTCATCACAGAGCTGCTGCCACAGGAGCATCTGCATATTCACCTGGAGCACCGGGGCGACTCGGCCCGCCTTATTACGCTGACCGGCCAGGGTGACATCACGGACGGCTGGTGCCGCGACTTGAAACAGAACGGGGTTAGATAGCGATGAGCAGGAATCAAAGCAAGCCGCGACAGCGGCTTTTGGCGTTGGATACGTCCACAGCCTCGCTGGCTGCAGCTGTGCTGGAGGATCAGGAGCTGCTGGGCGAAATTCATGAAAGTGTAGAACGAAATCATTCGGTTCATATGCATCCGGTGCTGGAGCGTGTTCTTCAGCAATCAGGGGTTACCGTTGCCGATTTGGACGGCATTGCGGTCGGTGTGGGTCCAGGATCTTATACCGGCGTGCGCATGGCGGTGACTGCGGCCAAGACCCTGGCCTGGGCGAACGACATCCCGATTGTGGGGATATCCAGCCTGCACGCACTGGCATGGGGCGGTTTGGAGCAGGCGCTGAAGAGGCACGACGAAGCGGGGGCTGGCCGGCATTGGGTCATTCCTGTGATGGATGCCCGCAGAGGCCAGGCCTATACGGCGTTATTTGAAGGAAGCACGGGTGCTGCACCGGAGCGGCTTGCACCGGATGCCATCCGGCTTATGCAATCTTGGGTGGAGGAGTTAAGTGAACGGCTGGTCACGCTGGAAAAGGACTCTTTGCCAGCGGGAATCTGGTTTACTGGAGACACCGGGGTTCACGCCGATGCAGCATCCAGACTGGCTGAGGTTTATGGAGGACCGGTAACGGTTCTTCCTTATGAGCTGGAAGGCCAGTGGGCGGGTCTGCTGGGAGCAGCGCGGCTGCTGCGAGGAGAGCGGGACGAGCCGCATACGCTGGTACCGAATTATACACAGCTGTCTGAGGCAGAAAGCAATCTGCTGCGCAAGCGGTGAAGGGAGGCCAGCATCAGATGAAGCAACAGGAGCACCCGGAGCGGGAGGCGGGGCTGACATTCAGGCGTATGACCCTGGACGATATCCCCAGCGTGATGGAGGTCGAGCAGGATGCCTTCAGCCTTCCGTGGACCGAAGAAGCGTTTCAAAATGAGATGACGATGAACCATTTTGCCCATTATATGGTCATGGAATATGAAGGCCAGCTGATCGGCTATGCGGGGATGTGGACGATCGTCGACGAGGCCCATATTACGAATGTTGCCCTGCTGGGGGACTACCGGGGCCGAAAATGGGGCGAGCGTCTGCTGGACGAGCTGATGAAGACGGCGGCTTTTATGGGGATGGAGCGCATGACGCTGGAGGTACGGGTAAGCAATGAGGTAGCCCGGAATCTGTATGTCAAAAAAGGCTTTGCCCCCGCCGGCATCCGCAAAGGCTATTATTCCGACAATCAGGAGGACGCCCTCATCATGTGGGCAGAGCTTGATGCTTACCGGGCACAGGCTCAGGAGGAAGGAAGCGAAGATATATCATGATAGAGCAAGAGCATAAGCAAACACATTCGGCAGCTTCAGACGTCTCCAGCCTCATTCTGGCGATTGAGACCAGCTGTGACGAAACCTCGGTTGCGGTTGTGCGTGACGGACATGAGGTGCTGTCTAACGTGATCGCGAGCCAGATCGAAACCCATCAAAGCTTTGGGGGAGTTGTGCCCGAGGTCGCATCGCGCAAGCATGTGGAGAACATCACTTTGAGCATCCAGGAGGCCGTGCAGCTGGCAGGTGTGAAGCTGCAAGAGCTTTCTTGTATTGCAGTCACCCAGGGACCGGGACTGGTTGGAGCGCTGCTCGTGGGCGTCGTGGCTGCCAAAAGCCTGGCGCTTGCCCTGGACAAGCCGCTCATCGGAACGCATCACATTGCCGGGCATATTTATGCCAACCGGATTGTCTCTCCGCTGGAGTACCCGTGCATGGCGCTCGTTGTGTCGGGAGGACATACGGAGCTGGTCGATCTGCAGGAGGAGGGAGACTTCCGCCTGATCGGACGCACCCGGGATGATGCGGTTGGAGAGGCGTATGACAAGGTAGCGCGTGCACTGGGCTTCCCTTATCCGGGAGGGCCGCATGTAGACAAGCTGGCGCTTGAAGCCAGCGAGGCGGTAGAGCTGCCGCGGGTATGGCTGGAGCCAGACTCCTATGATTTCAGCTTCAGCGGCTTGAAATCGGCGGTGCTGAATGCTGTTAACCAGAGCAAAATGCGCGGTGAAGACGTGCAGACCGCGGCCATTGCGAAGGGCTTCCAGGATTCAGTGACGGAGGTGCTGGTGGAAAAAGCGATCCGTGCCGTCAAGGAATTCGGCAGCCAGCAGCTGCTGCTTTGCGGCGGGGTCGCGGCCAACCGCGGTCTGCGGCAGCGCCTGAGCGCCCGCTGTGAGCAGGAGGGCATCCCGCTTCTCATCCCTCCGCACGTGTACTGCACGGATAACGCGGCTATGATCGCCGCCGCAGCTCACCTCAAGTGGAAGCAGGGAGCCGTCAGCGGGCTGGATCTAAAAGCGGATCCCCAGCTCAAGCTGGAGGAGTGGTAGTGACTGGTGACCCCAAAAAGAGGCTGTCCCCCAAGATCCTGGATCTTTGGAGGACAGCCTCATCTTTTTTTACAATAAAACACACGAAAAATTACATTAACCGTATTGCACTATTACGAAACAAAGTGGAAGTCAAGTTGTGGACAGACTTATACACATATTCTACCCAAATTGTGCATAAGTCTGTGGAAGGCTGATAGACAGCGATTTTACAAAAGACTGAAAGTGAGAACAATATTTTCACAATTAGGTGTGAATTCTGTGGATAATGTGTACAACTTCGTGGATAATATTGGTCATAGTGATGAAAAAGCCAGTTTATAAGCAAATGAAGCGCTTTTTATCCCCGGATGAGGGCGGAGTTATTCACTACATCTGGGGATAAGTCTGTGCACAACATTTGATGTGTAAACAAGTTTACAATCATGAATATTTTGTGAACATCGCTGTAAATTTTCTCCCAGTATGTCCAAATACCTAAGATCATACGGCTGGGATGAGATTAGAGTGAGACACCTTAGGCTTCCTCCAGCAAATTCTCCCACTCTGCAAAAATCGGATTCAGCTCTTCCTTCAGTGCATCCAGCTGCTGCTGCTTCTCCTGCAGGGCGACATAGTCCTGATATACCTCCGGCAATGCCATTTCTCCCTCCAGGCTGGCAATCTCGTTCTCCAGCTCCTGGATGCGGTTCTCCAGCGTTTCCAGCCTGCGCTGCCGGTTCCGTTCTTCGCGCTTCGCCTGCTTGTCCGCTTCATAAGAGGAGGCCCCTGGCTTATCGGCTGCTCCGGCATCCGGCTTGGACTCCTTGCGGGCTGCAGACGAGTCAGAGGTCTTCTGAAACGGCTCTCCGGGCTCGTAGCCCAGCTCCAAGAGCTCTTTCTTTTTCTCCGTATAATCGTCATAATTACCCAGGAAATGCTCCGCACCCTCCGTATGCAGCTCAATAATCCGCTCCGCCATTTTGTTCAAGAAGTAACGGTCGTGAGAAATGAACAGCAGAGTACCCTCGTAATCCATCAGGGCGGACTCCAGCACCTCTTTGCTGAACAGATCCAGATGGTTGGTCGGCTCGTCAAGCACGAGCATATTGGCTTCCAGGAGCATGAGCTTGGCCAGGGAAACACGGGCTTTTTCCCCGCCGCTAAGAGAGCTGATCTTCTTCAGAACATCCTCACCGCTGAACAAAAAGTTGCCCAGCACGGTACGAATCCTTGCCTCTTCAAAATGGGGATAGGTGCCCCATAGCTCCTCCAGCACGGTATTGGAGGGGTTCAGGTTAGACTGCTCCTGGTCATAGAAGCCCAGCTTCACCTTGGTTCCCCATTGAAAAGTACCGGCGGCCGGCTGCATATCTCCCATCAAGCATTTCAACAATGTGGATTTCCCGATCCCGTTCGGTCCGATTAACGCTACGGTTTCTCCGCGGCGCAGGTCGAAGGAAACATTGCGGAACAGCGTGCTGCTTCCCTCAAAGGACACGGCCAGATCACGGGCCTGCAGCACTTCTTTGCCTGACATATATTCGGTCTCAAAAGAGAAGTGAGCCTTCTTCAAATCTCCTGCCGGACGGTCCAGCCGCTCCAGCTTATCCAGGGCTTTACGCCGGCTCTGTGCCCGCTTGGTTGTAGACGCCCGAACGATGTTACGCTGAATGAAGGTTTCCATCTTCGCAATCTCATCCTGCTGCTTCTCGTACTGCTTCAGCTGCGACTCATACTCTGCCGCCTTCAATTCAATATATTTGCTGTAATTACCGGTATAGCGTCGGGATTGATGCCGCTCTACTTCTACAATTGTCGTCACGAGCCGGTCCAGAAAATAACGGTCATGAGAGACAACGAGCAGTGCGCCGGCATACCCTCGCAAATAATCCTCCAGCCACGTTAAGGTTGCGATGTCGAGATGGTTGGTAGGCTCATCGAGCATGAGAAGATCCGGTGACTGCAGCAAAATGCGGGCGAGTGCAAGGCGGGTCTTCTGCCCGCCGCTTAAGGTGGAAATGAGCGTCTCCTGCGAAAAGCCGCCAAAGCCCATACCGTGCAGTACACTGCGAATCCGGGTTTCCATCTCATATCCGCCATGGTCCTTGAACCAGTCGGAGCGGGCGGCATAGCGGGCGAGCAGGTCCTCGTATTGCTTGGAGTCACTGCTGCTGCTCCGCTCGGCGATTTGCTGCTCCAGCTGGCGAAGCTCGCGCTCGGTGTCCAGCAGCGGGGCGAACACCTCTCGCATTTCTTCCCCGATGCTGCGGCTGGACTGAAGTCCGCTGTTCTGGGCCAGATAACCGATTGTAGTTTCCTTGGATTTAAAAATCTGTCCGCTGTCGTAGGACATTTCGCCGGCCAGCACTTTCAGCAGGGTAGATTTACCGGCTCCGTTCACTCCGACCAGGCCAATCCGCTCACGCTCCAGAATCTGCAGATTCACCCCCTCCAGCACGGGAGTAACGCCGTATGATTTCTTAATTCCGTTCGCTTGTAACAGCATGCTGTGTAATACCTCCATCTATATCTTGAACTTTACGGGAAGATCTAGAGCTCTTGCAGATCATCATGTCACATTAAAGCCAGTTTACATGAAAAATAAAAAACAAGCGACAGATCACGTCATCGCTTCCGCATTCTTGGCGAAAGGGAGGAACAGTGGTAAACTAAACTTAAATAAGATCCGAGAGGAAGAGCTCAGGTTTGGACAGGAGTTATGACATATCTTTGCCGTCTGAGGCGAAGTCGGATTTACGTGCCAGGATGAAGGGGATTCGGGATTCATTAAGCCCGGAGACCAGGGACCGGCTGTCACGCCAAGCGTCAGATCTGGCTGTGGAATGTATGAAGCAATATCGATTCGCCAGCATGCTGATCTATCTGCCCTTCCGTTCAGAGCTCGATACCTGGCCCATCATTCAATGGGCCTGGAGCAGCGGGGTTCAGGTTATTGCTCCTCGCAGTCAGCGCGGATCTCGAGAGATGGAATTGTATGATCTGACCCCTGAAGCTTCACTTGCAGCGGGGAGCTACGGTATTCCGGAGCCCGATCCGAAGACAGCCGTGAAATATGGCCCCGGGCAAGTGCCGGAGGTGATCTGGGTGCCAGGGCTGGCTTTTGATGCTTATGGCGGAAGGCTGGGCTATGGCGGCGGATATTTTGATACCCTGCGCAGCCGGCTGGATGGGGAAGCGCAGGCGGCAGGCCGGCAGCCGAGATGGATAGGCATTGGTTTTCAGGAGCAGGTGATCCCTCAAGTGCCGATGGAGATTCATGACCTGAGGCTGGATGGACTGGTCACAGATCAGGGGTGGATGAAGTTTGAAACAGGAACAGGAGAGCCATATCATGGAGCTTAGTCATATGAACGAGCAGGGCAGAGCGAGAATGGTCGATGTCACGGATAAGGAAGTAACGCACCGGACCGCGGTAGCGCAAACCGCCGTAAGAATGCATCCCAACACGCTGAAGCGGATTTTGGAGGGCGGCATCGAGAAGGGGGATGTGCTGGCAGTAGCACAGGTTGCGGGTATTATGGCGGCCAAGAATACGTCTAGCTGGATCCCCATGTGTCATCCGCTGCCGCTGACCGGAGTCGATATTCAGTTTGGCGACAACGGCCTGGATGAGCTTTATATAGAAGCCTCTGTGAAGACCACCGGCAAGACGGGGGTTGAGATGGAGGCGCTGACGGCGGTGTCTGCTGCCGCTTTAACGGTTTACGACATGTGCAAGGCGCTGCAAAAGGATATGCAGATCGGACCGACGCGCCTGGTGAGCAAGCGCGGCGGCAAGAATGGAGATTATCAAGTCTAGCTTTGACAATCATATTTAATGAATCAGGATATTCGCTGATGAGGGAAAGGAGAGATTTCTCATGGTGTGGAAGACGGCGATCCTGACAGCCAGTGACAAGGGGGCACGGGGAGAACGCGAGGATACCAGTGCCCAGGTCATCCGGGAGCTGGTAGAAGAAGAGCTGGGCGGGCAAATTATCGAATACCGGATTGTCCCGGATGAAGAGGACGAGATTACGGCCGCTTTGATTGAACTGACCGATTATTACCATGTGGATCTGGTGCTGACGACGGGAGGAACCGAGCTTGCGGTGCGGGATGTGACGCCCGAGGCAACGCTTCGGGTTATAGAGAGACAGGTTCCAGGCATTGCCGAGGCCATGCGGGCCGCGGTTATGCAGAAGAACCGCAGTGCCATGCTGTTCCGCGGTGTATGCGGTATTCGCGGACGGACGCTCGTGCTGAACCTGCCGGGCTCCCCTAAGGGTGTGCATGAGAACCTGGCGGCAGTGATGGATCAGCTGCCGGAGGCGCTGCTGATGGTAACGGGGCAGTACCGGGAAGATTCACGGACGTAAAAGAAGCAGGATTTGTACACAATTTGTCATGAAGAAGGGCTGTTTATGCCATTTTTGATATGATATGATGTCGATATATGTCTATGTGCTGTTGTTCTGAGTGATGACGGTATTTGCTGCCTGAATCGGCCCCTGTCGGCTGCTTCTGTGCTGTATAAGGAGGAGATGTAATTATGGGTTCTTCAATAGGTGTACCTGGAGTTATTCTGTTAGTTATTCTTGCGCTGCTGCTGTTCGGTCCGAACAAGCTTCCTGAGCTGGGACGTGCAGTAGGAAGAACGTTTCGTGAATTCAAGGACGGAGCACGCGAGATTATAGAGGATGAGCCGGCTTCCAAGAAGACTGAGACTGCACCGCAGCCTGCTGCTGCACGTGCAGAAGACAAGCGTCTGCCGGAATAAGCTGCGTAGCAGCTGTACAGAAATCCCTCTTCGGAGGGATTTGATTGTTTCTGAGCATGTGAAGCTGCTTGGTGAAGTGATGAGGTGATGATGGGCGTGTCCGAGCAGATGAAGTTAATGGAGCTGACTGAGCATTTGACCGAGCTCAGGCGGCGGATTATATGGGTGCTGAGCTTGTTTGTGGTCGGCTTGGTCGGAGGCCTGTTTATTGCCGAGCCGGTCTATCAGTATTTGACGGGGTCAGAGCAGGCACAGCAGTTCGAATTGAATGCCTTCTCCTTCTGGGACGGCATCGGCATTTATATGAAGATTGCGGCGTTGTTCTCGCTGGTCATTTCAGTGCCGTTTATTTTTTACCAGCTGTGGGCGTTTGTAAAGCCTGGCCTGCGCAAAGAGGAGCAGAAGGCGGCTGTCCGCTATGTGCCGTATACCTTTGTTCTGTTTATTGCAGGCGTATTATTCGGCTACTATATCGTGTTTCCGATGACGCTGTCCTTCACAACAACAATTACTCAGAGCATGGGGCTGGAGGAAACGTACGGAATTACGAATTATTTCAGCTTTATGTTTAACCTCGTGCTGCCGCTGGCGCTGCTGTTCGAGCTGCCGCTGGTTGTGATGTTTCTAACGAGAATACGCATTTTGAATCCGATCCGGCTGAAGAAGCTGCGGCGCTATGCTTATTTTGCATTGGTGTTTGTCGCTGTTATTATTACGCCGCCGGATTTCATTTCCGACTTTCTCGTAACGATTCCGCTATTGCTGCTCTATGAGTTTAGTGTTTATTTATCCGCTTTTATCTACCGCAAGCAGCTTGCGGCAGATATGGAAATGGAAGAGCGGTATGTCCGCAAAGAAGAAGAGTGAGAAGCGTCCCTGTGGGGGCGCTTTTTTTGTGCAAATATGTATGCGTATAGTTTGGCGTGGTGCTCTTTAAGCGGGCTGCAGGGAGAAGCGGGAATGGCCCTCAGGCATAAAGTGGGGACCCTTGGATACAATGGAAGAGGGGAGTTGCTGGACAAACCCGGATGCTGCTCTGATTTGAAGTAAAATTTGAGTAAAAATTGCTTCGGGGTACTTGAAATTTCAGATCAACTTGAGTATCATAAAACATGGTTGTTAGCACTGAGACTTGTTGAGTGCTAATACATACAGCAAGGCTCAGATAAACCTTATATTTATTTAACAAGGAGGCTATTTTTCATGATCAGACCTTTAGGTGAACGCGTATTGGTAGAACCTATCGCACAAGAAGAAACCACGGCATTCGGGATCGTGCTTCCGGACTCCGCGAAAGAAAAGCCGCAAGAAGGAAAGGTTATCGCTGTAGGCAGCGGTACTCTGAAGGACGGCGCGCGCGTAGCATTGGAAGTTAAGGAAGGCGACCGTGTACTCTTCTCTAAATACGCTGGAACAGAAATCAAATATGAAGGTAAAGAATATTTGATTATGAAAGAAAGCGACATCCACGCGATTCTGGGTTAATTCGTTAACCTGTATATAGGAGCACATTCGTAATTTATTAAAATTCCAGGGAGGTATGTAATATCATGGCTAAGGATATTAAGTTCAGTGAAGACGCTCGCCGCGCAATGCTTCGCGGTGTAGATGCATTGGCTAACGCAGTAAAGGTAACATTGGGTCCGAAAGGACGTAACGTGGTACTCGAGAAGAAGTTTGGCAGCCCGCTCATCACGAATGACGGTGTAACCATCGCGAAAGAAATCGAGCTGGAAGATGCATTCGAGAACATGGGTGCTCAGCTCGTGAAGGAAGTAGCGACTAAGACGAATGATGTTGCCGGTGACGGTACAACAACAGCAACGGTTCTTGCTCAGGCGATGATTCGCGAAGGCTTGAAGAACGTTACTGCGGGTGCAAATCCAATGGTTATCCGCAAAGGCATTGACAAGGCTGTTCGTGCAGCGGTAGAAGAGCTGAAGAACATCTCCAAAGCGATTGAAGGACAACAGTCCATCGCACAGGTTGCTTCTATCTCTGCAGCTGACGAGGAAGTAGGACAGCTGATCGCAGAAGCCATGGAGAAAGTCGGCAAGGACGGCGTCATTACGGTTGAAGAATCCCGTGGATTCCTGACTGAAATGGAAGTTGTAGAAGGTATGCAGTTCGACCGCGGCTACATTTCTCCGTACATGATTACAGACACAGACAAGATGGAAGCGGTGCTTGATAATCCGTACATCCTGATCACCGACAAGAAGATCTCCAACACCCAGGAAATTCTGCCTCTGCTGGAGAAGGTCGTGCAACAAAGCAAGCCGCTCGTGCTGATTGCTGAAGATATCGAAGGCGAAGCTCAAGCGATGCTGATCGTGAACAAGCTGCGTGGTACCTTTAATGCAGTGGCTGTCAAAGCTCCAGGCTTCGGCGACCGCCGCAAGGCTATGCTGCAGGATATCGCTGCTCTGACAGGCGGCCAGGTGATTACCGAGGAATTGGGTCTGGACCTGAAATCCGCTACTGTGGACCAACTGGGTACTGCACGTCAAGTACGCGTAACCAAAGAGAACACCATTATCGTGGACGGTGCTGGCGACAAAGCGGATATCGAAGCTCGCGTGAAGCAAATCCGCACACAGCTGGAAGAAACGACTTCCGAGTTCGACAAAGAGAAGCTGCAAGAGCGTCTGGCTAAATTGGCTGGCGGTGTTGCTGTTATCAAGGTCGGTGCAGCTACTGAAACCGAGCTGAAAGAACGCAAGCTGCGTATCGAAGACGCTCTGAACGCGACTCGTGCTGCGGTAGAAGAAGGTATCGTATCCGGCGGTGGTACTGCTCTGGTGAACGTATACAAAGCGGTTGCTGCGGTAGAAACGCAAGGCGACGAGAAGACTGGTGTTAACATCGTGCTGCGCGCGCTGGAAGAGCCAATCCGTACGATCGCTGCGAACGCTGGTAAGGAAGGCTCTGTTATTGTAGAGCGCCTGAAGAACGAAGAAGTTGGCATTGGCTACAACGCTGCTGCTGACACTTGGGTGAACATGTTCGAAGCAGGCATCGTTGACCCTGCGAAGGTAACGCGTTCTGCCCTGCAAAACGCTGCATCTGTAGCAGCAATGTTCCTGACCACCGAAGCGGTGATCGCTGACAAGCCTGAGCCTGAGAAGGCTGCTGCTCCAGACATGGGCGGCATGGGTGGAATGGGCGGCATGATGTAATACGGGGTATGAACCCCTGTAAGGCAAGGGTTTCTCCTCTGAGAAGCCCGGATTGCCCATATTTTGTCCATATTTTATAAAAGGAAGACACCTTAGAGTGATGGAAATCGCTCCAAGGTGTCTTCTTTTTTTATGAAAGGGAGGGACTTGCCTTAGAGATTAAGCATCTTGAGCCATTTTTTGAATACATTACTGATCATAATATTGATGTGTATAATTATGGAACAACTAAAGGAACAGGGATTTTCAAAAACATTTTCCGTAGCTCTGGTTTACAAACTTATTGAAATTGCTGGGGAGCATACGAATAGTTGGAGATTTTTGGGTGATAGGAGATACCCATGAATGCCTACTCCAGCCTAAGCAAGCAATGAAGTATGCGTATGACATAGATTATGGAATTTACATACCATTTGGGAATATGGTATCGATGTCGGCGGTCGAGTCAATTAATCGTCGCGCTGTGCGAGAAAATCGGATCAGAGAACATGCTAATGAAATATGATATAAATTTTGTTTAGGAGGTTAACAGGAATAATGAATAAACTAATTCAAAAAGTATTTAAACGAAGTCTTTGGATATTATTGTTTGTAGTTTGGTTATTATTTTTTCTTATGTTTCTATTTGGAATAGTATTTATCATTGGGGTGTGGTATTACGAAAACTATATGTAACTGTTTAAAGAAAAGGGGCATCCTGTTAGATTCCCTTTCATTGCCCTTTCATGCTGCTTAAGGAGTATTGTAATTAAGCTGTTATGTATACATAGTTGTGGTGATTGCTTGGGAGTGGATCAATTGTCTGTATTGTTGTAAGTCCCAACAAACCGGTTTAGCCCCTTTAATCCGGACCACGAACCTCTTATTCGACAAATTGCATAGAATTGCTTAAGGTTGTTGCGGTTTTCGTCATTTTTCTTCCGGCGGTTACACTTTGATGACCTTGGGCTCCACCATTCCTTGTTGAATTGCATCTCGGTATTCGTACGGCGACAGATCGTGTAGGCTACCATGGATTCGCTTGTGATTGTAGTTGTGGATAAAGTGGCTGACGATTTCATACGCTTGTTGATAGTTCTCAAACTCGTGCCGCTGATAACACTCCGATTCTAGAATCGCATGGAAGGATTCGATATGCGCATTCTTGTTTGGCGTCTTTGGTGGAATGAGCTGTGCCCACTGTTTAGTCTAATTGCAAGACTGCCGCTGTGCTGTTAGAGTAACGGTCTCCGTTTGCTTAACGCGCCCTTAAGTTATGAAGTCAGCTTTTATCAGGGGAAAATTGTAAAAGAATTTGACATTTACAGTGTAATTAAATGGAGATGTAAAAACATTTTGATATACGGAGTTGGATCAATGCTATCGAGAATAATAAATACGATCCGACGCTCCAGCTTGCCTTTAGACTTGCGGAAGTTTTAGGCATGACAGTCGATGAGTTATTCATTCGTAATTAACAAGTCTCTTCAAGGAGGAACAAAATTATGAAAACCGCCAAGATGAACTGGCGTCAGCTTCTAGCTTATATCGTTGGGGGACTATTCTTCCTGTTGTTCTGTCAAATGTTCTACCGGTGGCTTCAACGAGATACGCTTGGGGTTGTTGACGATTTTATCCGCTTGGCGATTCCGCTCGGAGTGGTCATGTCCGCTTTGACATGGGGAACCCAGCATCAGGGTTTCAGTCAAGACGACGAATTGGGCAAGACGATTCAATTGAAAAGCGCAAAAATCAGTTACTACGCCCTTCTAATCGCCTTGGTCATCCTTCTCGTCGTCGAGAAGTACGTGAATGGACAAGACAATGTTCCATTAAACCTCATCTTGTGCTTCGGTTTGGCTGTGTACCCCGTTGCCGAGTTTCTGATCTCTAGGAGATATAAATAAAGAGGTGAGCCCCATTTTACTAACTTTTGTAAAGTTTATTTTAATATAATGATTATCTGCCCTTAAGCCCAACCAACTTTACTAATCAGCCAAACATTCGGAACGAAGATAGCGGTGCTGCATTTTCCATATACCTGGTGTTTTTGCGCCACCGGGTGGCATGATGTAAAACGGGGTATGAACCCCTGTGTGGCAAGGGTTTCTCCTCGGAGAAGCCCGGATTGCCCACATTTTGTCCATATTTTATAAAAGAAGACACCTTAGAGTGATGGAAATCGCTCCAAGGTGTCTTCTGTTTTTGATTCTTAGGAGGGGTTCAAAATCTAGTTAGATACCGTTCCTAGTGATTTATTGCCGATGTGAGGAGAGAAGCCAGTATCAAATTAGCTGTTAAGGCAGTTGCAATAATGAGCGCATCAGGAGTTTTTATTTTCCGTCCCTTGCTTCTCTGCTTGCTTTGCATGAATGCTGCTTTTCTTGAGACAGCAGAATCGACATGTAGGAGTGGTTGTGGGTCACTTTCCCCAGCCCTCCCGTGACTCCTGAATATGATCTAATAATTGTTGCGCTTCACCGGGCTTCAGGATTCCAGCCACACTTAATATGTCATCGACGGAGTAATCATCAAAGTCCTCGATGGTTTCTGCTTCAAGGTCTATAACAAGTTTCTTGGTGGAAATATTGTTTTCAGATAAAAACTCCCTTAAGTCTTTTGCTATATGAGGATGGAGTTTGCGTACCATTGACATGGAGAACCACTCCTTTATAAAAATATGTTGCTAAATCGTTTCGTTCTTGCGATCGTCTTGGATCCTTATTTATAAACCATTATACCCGACAAAGTAGTGAGTGGATACGGCCGTGGCGCACAGAATGAGCTGTTATAATGATGTTTGCCATCACTCTTCTTATTACTATGAAATAACACCATAACTGGGATAAAAAGAATGTTAGTCCCCGGAGAATTATGCTACCATGAAACGGACCGTGCGACTTCAAACGACAACATGTGACACGAAACAGGGTAGAGGGTGTGAAGGTTGAAACGTATCCGCATCACTTTTGTAACCGCAATCACTGTAACATTACTGGTTCTTATATATTATTACTCGCAAGCTTTGCAGATAACAACTCATGTTCAAAAGGGCACCCTGGATCTGGCTGAAACGAATTTCCTTCATGACGAGGTGATTGCGCTGGATGGGGAGTGGGAATTTTACTGGAATCAGTTTGTCGATCCGGAATCATTCACTGCACTCTCACAGCAAGCATCGTATATACAGGTGCCAGGCAACTGGCTCATGGATCTGGACGGCAATGAGCATATGGCCAAAGGCTTTGCTACTTACCGGGCGGTGATTCACAACATTCCTGACCATAAATATTTCGCCTTGAAAAAAGCAAATATTCGCAATGCCAGCCGGGTGTATGTCAACGGAGAGCTGCTGCTGGAGGACGGCCGTGCCTCGATGACGCTCAAGAATAGCGTGGCGGGTAATTCCTCCACGGTTGTCTATTTTGAACTGGAGGAGCGAACGGCAGAGATCGTCATTCACGCAGCCAATCACGAGTATATTGTGGGCGGCATTGCCAAACCTATGCTGTTTGGAACGCAGGAGGGGCTTTCCCTGCTGCAGAACCGCAAGCTAATGTTCGAGTTCGCCATGATCTTAATTGTTATGGTGCTTGGCTTCTTGTACCTGCTCTTGTGGCTGGGGAACAAGCATTATCGCAAAAAAGAACCGGTCACGCTGCCGCTGGCGCTCAGTTGCCTGTTCTTCGGGATTATGAACGGGATTTACAGCGAGCGTATTTTTGCGCAATTTATCCCGGGAATGACTTTGGAGCATACCTTCCGGTTCGGGCATTTAATGAGTGCTTGCAGCGTCATCACGGTGTGGGTGGTGATCCATAAGGTCAACCCGGCCTTTCTGTCCCGCCGAAGCCTTTATCTCCTGCTGGTGTACTATGGCATTTTTATGCTGTTGGTGCTCATTGTGCCTGTTCAGATTTATACCGGTACCTTCACTTTTTATATCCTCACCACGGTACTGCTGTTTTTTACGGCTTGGGTCAGAGTGGTCATTCAGTACGTCCGCAGCCGTTCCAGCAGTCCGGAGCACCGCACGCTTCTGATCTGTATCTGCAGTGTTTTTCTGTACTGGCTGGATATGATTCTGTTCAGCGTGGGCATCAAGTCAGATATGTTTATCTCCTTCCTGACGGTTTCCGTCTACAGCATCGCCTTGGCTGCACTGCTGTTGGTCCGATATGCCAACTCTTATAAACGTAATGAGGAGCTGTCCATTCAGCTGATTCAGACGCATACCACGCTCGATCAGACAACCAAGGAGGCACAGCGCAACGAGCTGGCTTTTTTGCAGGCACAGATCAAACCGCATTTCTTGTTTAATACCTTGAGCAGTATTATCAGCTTGTGCTACACCAATGGCGAACGGGCGGGCCGGCTGCTGAGTGATCTGTCTAATTATTTGAAGCGCTCCTTTCAGGTGGATGTGAATACAGACTATGTTACGCTCAGGAACGAGCTGGATTGGATTAAAGTGTTTGTCGATATTGAAAAAGCCAGGTTCGAGGACCGGATTCAGGTTGATTTTGACGTCGATGAGGATCTAATGCACCTGCAGATCATTCCGCTCGTCATTGAACCACTGGTGGAGAACGCCATTCGGCATGGGATTTTAAAAAATAAACACGGCGGCAAAGTGAAGCTGATCATTCAGAAGCGGGACAATAGCATGTTTATCAGTGTGAAGGATAATGGCAAAGGCATGGCCGCCGAGCAGCTGGCTCCGATCCGGCAGGGTAACAAGGATCCAGCGGACCGAACAGGAAACGGCATCAGTCTGCTCAATGTGAACGCTCGTCTAAAGCAAATGTACGGCGTACAGCTGCAATTCAATACGAATGGTCAGGGAACCGAGGTCTATTTCTCCATTCCGCTACATCGAGAGCAGGAGGTGATGTCATGATTAAGGCGGTACTGGTCGATGATGAGCGGCTCGTCCTGGATCTGCTGAATAAGGTCATCCGAGAAGCGTCCGGAATCAGCATCATGGGCTCGTTTACAGATCCGGAGGAAGCGCTGATACAGATTCCGCAGCTGGATGCCGATGTGCTTTTTCTCGATGTGGATATGCCGGAGATGAGCGGACTGGAGCTGGCAGCCAGACTGATGGAGTCCCCGAATACGAAGGAGTTGTCCATTGTGTTCGTGACCGCTTACGAGCAGTATGCGATCCGGGCGTTTGAGCTGAACGCGATTCATTATATTTTGAAGCCGGTCGATGTACAGTCGGTGGATGAAATTGTGAGCCGGGTCTATAAGAAAAAAGGACTGGATGTTCCCAAGCTCCCTGACCAGGGAGAGCTTTATTTCTTTGGTAATCCGCATCTGCGGATAGAGGGGAGTCCATCAAGCTTTTTAACCCCGAAGATCGAAGAGCTGCTGGCACTGCTCGTGCTGCACCAGGACAAAGGAATTAGCAAATGGCGGATTATTGATGAGCTGTGGGAAGAGTCGTCCGTAGAGAAATCCCAGCAAAATTTACATACGATGATGTTCCGGTTGAAGCAATCCCTGCGAAATGCAGGAATCCAGCTCCACATCCGAAGCAAAAATGGCATTTACACCGTAGATGCGAAAGACGTATATTGTGATTTTCGTGAGTTTGATCGACTGGCTGCCTGTAAGCAGCCGACCCGGCGTGAGACCATAGCCGCTTATGAGCAGGCCATCAGCCTGTATCAGGGAGATCTCTTGGATGGGAAGGACTATTTATGGTGCATCCCCATCCGGGAAAAATACTACCGTACCTTCGTAGAGCTTGTCGCGGCGGTGTTTCAGTATGCTACTGAGCAGGGCGAGGTCAGGAGGCTAAAGCAGCTGCGCCAGAGAGTCGAAGGGCTGCTGCTTGAGGAAGACCGAATGTGGTGGCCGTATAAAGCAAGGTAGTGTAACGGCTGCCGCTGAATCAAGTTTATATATAGCCGTACCCGAAAGCTACACGCGGGTACGGCTGTTTGGCGTTCCATAAAGCGCCGGCTTGGAGCGAAGTGAAGGTACGCCGGCTTTTGACGATGTGGAGCTCCACTGGGCCAAAAGTATCGTGGATGCTGTATTCCGGGCTGGGTGGATGCAGGGCGATCCGGACGGCTCGTTCAAGCCGGATCGCGCTTTGACCCGGGCGGAAGCGGTTGCCATTATCCACGGGCTGCTGGATTGAATCATGGAGCAGATTGAATATGTCGAAAAATAACGATAAAAATGTTTCAATTTAGAGATATACAGGGTAATTGTAACTAGGACTAATGTTTCAACTAAGGTCTGAAATGTTGAGAGGGTGGGTACATATTATGCTGCAGCAGCTGGAAGAGGTTAGAGTATCGGATCCTATGATTGTACATGCGCTGGAAAAGTACGTGGCGGTTATACGTTTCGACGCAAGTCGAAGAGTCACTTATGTCAATGATCTGTTTGCTTCAAGCGTCAAGTACCGCAAAGAGGATATGCTCGGTATGCATCATAAGCAATTTTGTCTGCCTCAGTTCAGCCTTAGTCCGGAATATGAGTTGTTTTGGCAGCGGCTATTCGAAGGCCGAAGCTTTCAGGACAAAATCGAGAGAAGAGACGCCCTCGGTCAATCTGTATGGCTGGAAGCGACCTATATGCCGATCATGGACGAGGATGCCCGCAAGGTCATCGGAATCCAGAAGATCGCAACCAATATTACAGAGCGTCAGAACCATATTTCCCTTGTAGTAGAGAATCTGCTCAAGATGGCTGAGGATTTAAGCGGCCGGTCGACGAAGGGCATCCATCGTAGTGCAGAGCTGATGAATCTGATTGATCAGATCGCTTCGGTCTCCGAGAATAATGCCTTGACGCTGGAGGGCCTGCATCGCCGTGCGGATGAAATCAAAGGCGTGGTGCAGACGATCCGCGATATTGCCAGCCAGACTCAGCTGCTGGCTCTGAATGCAGCGATTGAAGCCGCAAGAGCCGGAGAGCACGGACGCGGGTTCGATGTGGTGGCGAAGGAGGTTCGCAAGCTCTCGGTGAAGGTGGAGCAGTCCATCGGGGAAGTACGCAGCAACATCAACGGGATTACGAAGGAAGTCATCAAGATTTCCACAGGAGCGAGTCAGGTGCAATTCGACGTTCAGGAGAGCCAGCACATGATTAAAGCAGCGGTGGAGGATTTCAACGGCTTGTCTGTCTCATCTCAGCAGCTGGAAGATCACGCCCAGCGTTTCCAGCATATTATTTAGAGGGTATACTACGTTTCCAATCAACCAGCTTCATGCGTCCTTAGGGCTCGCATGAAGCTTTTTTTGTGCTCTATTTTCTACAAAAGAATACGTTTTCGAGAAAGGATCAACGGATTTTGTGTCGAATTTTAACATGATCGTAATTTCGGTAGAGCACGGGATGCCGACGACCACAAATTCAGGCAGAAGGAAAGAGAGGTGCTTCATTCATTATGAAGCTGAAGGGGACAGAATTAGATTATCAAGGAGCGGTAAGTGTAGAAAGCACACCAGCGGGCGCAAAGCCATGGCGTATTCCGTATGAGCAGCAGGAGCTGTTCTTACCCAAGTCGCTGCTGCGTCAGACAGAGGTACCCGCAGGCGTTCGCATCACCTTCAAGAGTGACAGCCGTACGGCTGTGCTGCACGTAGAGGGCTCTGATGTTGAGCGGACCATCGACTGCGTGGTTGACGGCAAGCTGCATCAGTCGGTAGACATGACTCCCAATCAGGAGGTGTGCCGGTTTGATAACCTGCCGGAGAACTCCAGCCGCGTGGAGCTGTTTCTCCCGCAGAAAAAAGGTCCGCTCATCGTACGTGAGCTGGAGCTCGATCACGGCGCATCTTACAGCCATATTGAGGACAACCGTCTGAGATGGATCAGCTATGGCAGCTCAATAACACAGTGCGAGGAAGCTTCAGGACCGTCAAGAACGTGGCCGGCGCTGGTGGCGAACCATTTTGACTGGCACAGCACCAACCTGGGATACTCCGGAAATTGCCATTTGGAAATGATGGTGGCGCGCATGATTCGCGAGCTTCCGGCTGATCTCATTTCGATCTGTGCCGGCATTAATATTATGGGCGTATCGTCCATGAGTGAGCGTACCTTCCAGGCAGCACTGATTGGCTTCGTACAGGTCGTTCGGGAGAAGCACCCGCACACTCCGATTATTCTTCAGTCCCCGATCTTCGCCGAGAAGGAAAGTCGGGAAACGCATCCCAACAAGGTAGATCTGACACTGCAGATCATGCGCACGATTGTTCGCGAGACCGTTGAGGTTATGCAAGGTCAGGGAGATAACAATCTGTACTACCTGGATGGCCTGGAGGTGTTCGGCGAGGAATGGAAGGACAGCTTCCCGGACAAGCTGCACCCGGATGCTGAGGGCTATGTGAATATGTCCAAGCAAATGATTCAGCTGATTGAGAAGCTGGGGTTGGGCACACAGCTGAAACCGACAGCAGTGATATAAACAGAGAACCTGAAAGCGTTACAGAAAGGAGCAGGAAGGATGTCCATACCTAACAAGCCGGTGATTTTTGCTCACCGGGGGGCTTCCGGAGAAGCTCCCGAGAATACGCTGGCTGCGTTCCGGCTGGGATTGGAGCAGGGCTGTACCGGCATTGAGCTGGATATTCATCTTAGCAAGGATAACAGCCTGGTCGTCATTCATGATGATTCCATTGACCGGACAACGAATGGCTCCGGCAAAGTGAATGATATGACTGTAGAGCAGCTGCAGACCTATGATGCGGGCTCGTGGTTTCATGAACGCTATGCCGGGGAGACCATTCCAACCCTTGCGCAGGTGCTTCATCTCGTTCCGCCGCAGGTCATGCTTAATGTGGAGATCAAGGGCAAGTATCACGGAGCTATTGAGCCTGCGCTGGTCAAGCTCTTGAGAGACTGTGACAGGCTGGATCAGGTGGTGATATCCTCTTTCGACTGGAAGAGCCTCCGGCTCATTCGGGAGCTGGAGCCGCGGATTGAAGTCGGCCTGCTGTACAGCTTGACGCTGGATCGCCATGAAGAGCTGCCTTTGGCGGCGGGCACGAAGGTCTTCTCCCTGCATCCCAATTACAGCCGGCTGGAGCTCAAGGATTTGAAGGGGCCGCAGAGTAAGGGCCTCAAGGTGTATGGCTGGACCATTAATGATGAAGCGTCACTTGCAGAGGCAGCAGCGTCCGGCATAGACGGAATTATTACCGATTATCCGGGTCGCCTGAAGGCTTTGTTGGATCAGGCATCGTGGTAAAGTAAGGATGAAGAAGCTTGTCCCGGGCAGTCGGGGCAGGCTTCTTTTTTATATCATTTGAAAAAGAGAATCATAGAAAACGCGGCTCAAACGCCTGCTGAAATATGTTATGATAAAGGAGATCGTACTTTGTTTCACAATGTGGCGGCGTCTGATTTCGCAAGATTGCAGACGTCCAACTGACGATAAGAAAGGAGTGAACCGGCAATATGAATGGCTGGACATCATTTGCTAAAGCTTCCAGGCTGAATGTCATTCCTGTGATGCTGATTCCCGTGGCTCTCGGAGCGCTGGGAGCGTATGTGTGGACAGGAGAGTTTCACCCGTGGCTGTTTCTGCTGACTCTGGCAGGTGCAGCGGCAGCGCATTTATTCTCCAACATGATTAATGATCTGTGGGACTTCAAGAATGGAGCAGATGGAGAAGCCGATCACCATGTCGATGCAATTTCGACCAACTCCGGATTCTTGACGCAAGGCATATGGTCCCTTCGCAAATTTGAGGCTGTGACCTGGCTGCTGTTCGTCATCGCTGCTGCAAGCGGCGTGATCCTGGGCCTTCTCAGCGGCTGGTGGGCCTTTGTGCTCGGAGCGCTGGGGGGACTCATTGCGTATTTTTATGTTGCGCCACCGGTTCAATTCGGCTACCGGGGCAAAGGCTATAGTGAAATTGCCATCCTGCTCTCCTTCGGCATCCTGCCGGTAATGGGAGCTTATTATGTGCAGACCTCTCACATGGACTACCGGGCACTGCTGTTGTCGTTGCCCATCGGGTTGTTAACTACGCTGATTTTGTTTAACCACCACTTTTTGCATTGGCAGGCAGACCGGCAGGCGGGGAAGAATACACTGGTCGTCGTCTGGGGAGAAAAGAGAGCCCTTCGCTTCTCCAGACTCCTCTTGCTGCTGGCATGCTTGTCCATGGTAGCTTGTGTCGCGGCAGGAGCGCTCCCGCTGTATGGTCTGGCGGCACTGATTACAGTGCTTCCGCTGTATATGGTGTACGGGCGGCTCCAGGAGCACAACCGCTCAGAGGCATATCTGCCGTTAATGGGTGCGTCCATGAAGGCCACGATGTCCAGCGGCGGCGTGCTGATCCTGTCGCTGCTGATCCAGAGCTTGCTGCAAATTTAGAGATATCTAGCGACAGCGGCGTGAACCAAGTCACGTAACTCTCACCACAATCAAAAGAGGCCATCCCGTAAGATCCTGGATCTTGTGGGACAGCCTCTTTGTCATTATGCATTATGCACTAAGAACGTGAGAATCGAGTCATCTTTATTCGCTTTTGAGATCCTCAATAGAATTGGCTTCAACATAAGAAGGAACGACCAGTCCTGTCTTCACGCCTTCCATGCTCGGGCCGAGATCGACCACCTTGTCCTCAAACTCAGCCATGTAATCCGCATGAGTCAGCGGCAGCCATGCTGCAACAGTGGCATCCACGTCACCGTTTGCGACACCGGTCCACATTGGACCAGCCTCAACCTGCAATGCCGTTACTTCATAGCCAAGTCTGCTTTCCAAAATGTACTGCACAAGGTTCGTGCTCGCAATTTCAGAGTCCCAGGCTACATAGCTGAACTTGAATTCTTCGCCATCTACAGGCTGAATATCCTTTGTCCATTCATCGACGAGATCCGTGTTATTCTCCGCCCATTCCTTCGCAGCTTCGGCGGGATCCTGGCCTTCTTGAATCGCGGTCATGATTTCACCCATTGCATCGGAGGTCCACATGAAGTTGTCCAGGAACTGATACGCTTCTGGCTGGTCCTCTTCCAGTCCCAAACGAACGAGAGTGTGAATCTCTTCAGCTTCACCATAGATCTTCTTCGGATCCTCCAGATATTTCAGATCATATTTGGAGAACATCCAGTGTGGCGTCCAGCCGGTAATGATGACCGGCTCTTCGTCCTTGATCGCTTTATCGAGAGCTGCGGTCATGGCTGCACTGGAGCCTTCCACCAGCTTCCAATCGCTGAGCTCGTAGTCCTCGATTGCTTGTGCCGTTGCCTTCATGATCCCTGCGCCGGGATCAATACCGATAATTTCATAGTCGACCTGTTCTCCGATGGAAGCCGCGGCTTCTTCATTGCCGCCTTCACCGGTACCCGCTGTCCCTTCGTCACTTTGACTGCACGCCGACAGGAGAAGCATCGCGGACAAGCTGAGCATTAACAACCAGTTCATGTTCTTTTTCAAAACTAAGCACCCCTTTTGTTGGTTTTAAATATATTTTGTGTAAAGCGGTCCAGCACAATCGCCAGGATGACGACAGCCAGGCCGGCTTCAAACCCTTTACCAATCTGAAGCTGAGTGACAGCACGGTACACTTCAGCACCAATTCCCTGCGCTCCGATCATGGACGCAATGACGACCATAGACAGAGACAGCATAATAGTTTGATTCACGCCCGCCATGATGGTAGGCATCGCCAGCGGCAGCTGTACCTTGAACAGCTTCTGCCCCGAAGTGGAGCCGAATGCGTCTGCGGCTTCGGTTAGCTCTCCGGAAACCTGCATAATACCAAGCCGCGTCAAGCGGATCGTAGGCGGAATCGCAAAGATGACAGAGGCGATCACCCCCGGTACCACACCGAGACTAAAGAAGGTGACGGCAGGCAGCAGGTATACAAAGGCCGGCATCGTCTGCATAAAGTCCAGCACCGGAATAATGATGCGGGAGGCACCTTTACTATAGGCCGCCCAAATTCCGATCGGCACACCCAGAAGGATGGAGATCAGTCCGGAGGTAAGCACCAGGCTAAGGGTGTCCATCGTTTCCGGCCAGTAGCCCAGATTGTCAATGATCAGGAAGCCGATGACCGTAAACAACGTCAGCGGAACACGGCCCAGAATAAAGGCCAGAATACCGAGAATGGCGATAAACAGATACGGATGAGGCAGCATGAACAGATCGGTAAATGAGGTTACAATCCATTCAATGACCTCGGCGATGCCGTCGAACAGGCCGGACAAATATTCTCCCATCCAGTCCACGATGGCGTTGATCCAGTCGGCTAATGGAATCTTAGGCATGTCCATTCACCTCCCCGGTCTTGCTCTCGCCGGCCAGGGCGCCGAGTACCGCACCCCTGACAATGACGCCCAGCAGACGCTGCTTGTCATCAACGACCGCTACAGGCACCTTGGACAAGCTGGTCATTTCAAACAGCTCATTTAACAGCGTGTCAGGTCCGACAGCCGGACCGTCTTGAATGACGATGTCCTCCAGCTTGCGGTTGCTGTGCAGCGCTTCGGAAGCATCCTCTGCCGTGATTACGCCGAGCAGCTTCTTGGAGCGGTCGATGACGAACAGATTCGATACGCCGCGTTCCCGCATAAGTTCCAGTGCCACACGAGGACCCCGGTCCGGTGTGATCGTCTCCGGACGCCGCATGACATGAGAAGCGGTCAGCACCTTGGACAGATCCACGTCCTCGACGAAGCGCTCGACATAATCATTGGCCGGCTGGGTCAGAATTTCTTCCGGTGTGCCGATCTGCACCACAGCGCCATCCTTCATGAGGGCGATGCGATCTCCGATTCGGAGCGCTTCATCCAGATCATGTGTAATGAAGACGATGGTTTTCTTCATCTTATCCTGCAGCTCGATCAGCTCATCCTGCATATCGCGGCGGATCAGCGGATCCAGCGCACTAAAGGCTTCGTCCATAAGCAGAATCTCCGGATCGTTGGCCAAGGCGCGGGCAAGCCCGACACGCTGCTGCATGCCGCCGCTCAACTCACTGGGCAGCTTGTCCTCCCAGCCCTTCAAGCCGACAAGCTCCAGGGATTTCAGTGCAGCCTCGTGCCGCTTGCTTTTGTCCACCTTTTGAACTTCCAGTCCGTATTCCACATTCTCCACCACCGTGCGGTGAGGAAACAGGGCGAACTTCTGAAAGACCATACTGATGGATTTACGTCTCACATTGCGGAGATGCTCCTTGTTCATTTTTCGAAGATCCTTGCCGTGAATCAGAATTTCACCCGAGGTGGGCTCAATTAACCGATTCAGCAAACGCACCAGCGTCGATTTGCCGCTGCCCGAAAGGCCCATAATGACAAAGATTTCGCCTTCCTGTATATCGAAGCTGACTCGATTTACGCCGACGGTAATATTTTTTTCTTTAGCGATGCGTTCTTTGCTCCAGCCTTTTTGCAGGAGCGCAAGCCCTTGCTCGGGATGATTCCCAAACAGCTTGCTGACATCTTTTACTTGTAGAATAGCCAAGCATATTCCCCCTCTATCATGATCCAGCATTCATAATGAACCTTGAAACCGATTCTTGCGTCTTAGTCCGGTGAACCCATGTGCTGAATTATAACAACACAAAAGTTACAGTTGCAAACGTTAAATCCGTACATTAAGTTCATACAGTAAAAACTGTACAAAGTTATGCTCCCATATCCTCTTGGATGCTCCTAAATGCTCCCGCCAGGAGTTCTTTACAATTAAAAAAGCTTTACCTACAATAGAACAAGAATCTTTTGGAGCGATATGGATGCAATTTCATCACTAAAGGACACAATGAGAATAGAGAAGATGACGGTTAGCAATAAGAGGAGGCTCGAGCATGGGCTTGTACCCGCTGGATGAAGAACGGCAGGCTGCTGTAGATAAAATACGCAAGCGTGTTATTGAGAATATTGGAAGAAATATGGACTTATATGGAATTCCCGTTTCCACAGGCCATTTATATGGACTGCTGTTTTTTGCTGATAAGCCGATGAATCTGGACGAAATGGGCCAGGAGATGAAGATGAGCAAGACCAGCATGAGTACCGGAGTCCGAACGCTGCTGGATTACAAAATGGTGCATAAGGTATGGGAGAAGGGTTCGCGGAAGGATCTATATGAGGTGGAGTATGACTGGTATCAGACCTTCTTCGATTTCTTTGATATCAAGTGGCGCAAGTCGGTGGAGAGCAACATTCATATATTGAAAAAATCCGTGGACGAAATGAACCGGCTCATGAAAGACCATCATGAGGATGAGCTCCTGATTGCAGTTCTGCAGCAGGATGTATCAAGAATCAAGGAGGCCGTTGCCTACTACGAATGGCTGGACCGATTGATTGACACCTTTGTCAGCGGAGAGATTTTCAAGCTGGTTCCTAAAGAACCGCCAGGGGAGTAGAGAAGCGCGAAGGCGCTTGGAATAAAGAGGGAGAGGTGCAGCCGTGAGGTTGTACCTTTTTGGCGTGAGGGGTTAGAATAAATGCAGACATATAGGTAAGGAGGATTTCCTGGTGAATGTACTCATCGTGGAAGATGAGCCTCACATTGTGAGCTTACTGGCTTCCTGTATTCAGGAGGCCGCCCCGGGCGCGAGCCTGTTTACAACGGATCAATCCGCAGAAGCCATACAGATTGCTTTGGCAAATCCAATAGATCTGTTTATTCTGGATATTCAGCTAGCCGATTATAAAGGGACACAGCTTGCAAAAGAACTGCGTGCCATGGAGTGCTACAGCTTCACCCCGATTCTATTCGCCACCGGACTTGCCAATGAGGAGCTTAACGCATACCGGCAAATTAAGTGCTATGGCTTTCTGATCAAGCCGTTTACAAGGGATGAAGTGCTGCATGCGGTGCGGGACGTGCTGTCCTACATGGATCACCTTGGAGCAGGAATGACTCCGCAGCCGGAGATCCTGAGTATTGAGCAGAAGAGCCACGTGCTGGAGTATCCCATACACCAGATTGTTTACGTGGAATCCTTCGGCAAGCATCTGGAGCTGCACATCAAATCGGCGGGGGAAGAAATACGGTCCGATCGGATTTCTGGACTGTCTCTCAAAAAGATCGCTGAGCTGCTGGGAGAGAAATCGTTCATTCAATGCCACAAAAGCTATATCATTAACACGGCGTATATTCAAAAAATCGATAAAAGTGAAGGAACCATCAAGCTGGTCGGTGCGGATCAGCTCATTCCCATTGGCCACACCTTCAAGCACGCGCTAAAGAATCGGGGACATTCATGATTTATTTTCAAATTCTGCTGGATACAGTGATCATGCTCTTGATCTGTTACAGCATGGCCGGACAACCCGTCAGATTTACAAAAGCTACGGTGAGCTGGTTTATATGCTTTCATCTCCTTTGCTTGATATTCCGCTATCAGAGGGTAGATTACACAGAATGGGGGGCAGGGTTCAGTGTAAATAATTACGATCTGCTTCCGGTCAATAACCCGGTGCTGCTATGTGTGCTGATTCTGTGTGTGATGATGCTGAATAGCAGCTTTTTCCGTCCTATATCCAATATGAAGGTTATCGTGGTAACGTTTCTAAGCTTTCTGATCTGGATCCTGCTTCGGACCTTCAGCATTGCCGGGATCAGTTTGCTGCTGGAGCAAGACGCAGAGGCCTTTCCACATGTGCATCGCGGGGTCACATTGCTACTAGCAGGCGCTCTTTATGCTGCCATGATCATAAAGCAGGGAAATCATTATCTAGGAGATTATAACGGCATCTTTCTGCGGATTATGCTGATTCAGTCTTCTGTCATGGTGCTCGGGCTCGTGATCTATGCTAATTTTGAGACCGCTTTTGTGACCCGGAACCTGCTGCTTCTGTTCCTTGTGTTTACGCTGGTGATCAGTATGAACCTCTGGATTATTTATGAACATCATCGGCAGGCACGTCATGAGAAAAGAGTGTCCGCCATCGAGCAATATCTGCCCGCCATTGACGAGCTGGTATCCGAGGTGCGCGCCAGACAGCATGAATTTCATAACAAGCTGCTGGCCATCCACAGTATTGTGGAAACCGCCGGCTCCCTGCCGGAGGTCCGGGCTCAAATTTCAGCCTATACAGACAGCGTCATCATACAGACCGGGATTCGTGAAATTCTGCAGCTCGACAGCAAGGTGATTGGAGGCTTTCTGTACACAAAGATGAAGCTCGCAGAGGTTCGAGGAATGGTCATTACCACGCAAATCTACACTTCTTTTCACAAGATCGTGGCAGAAGAGCAGCAGTTGGTGGAAATTCTGGGCGTGCTGATCGACAATGCGATTGAAGCTTCATATCCGGGAAACGAGATCGTAGTAAGAGTGCAAGCGACTCAGCAAGGGTGGGTGGACCTGCTCGTAATGAATCCAGGGTCACCCCAATCCAGTACAGCATTCATGCAAATGTTTGAGAAAGGCTACACTACCAAAAATACAGCCCAAGGACCTCGCGGATTTGGCTTGTACAATGTGAAGCAGCTGGTTGTGCAGCTTAAAGGTAAGCTGTTGACCTCCAATACGGAGCATCAGGGCGGCGCCTACTTGTCTATCGGTGTGCGGCTTCCCTCAAGCACGGAAGCATAAACAAGAGCTTTATGGGAACGAAATTTCGTTCATTCCCGTAAGGCTCTTGTTCCTTCTCAAGCTATTGTACATGAGGATGCTGCAGACTATATTGTAGACAGATCCGAGAAAAAAAGGAGTGAGTATGTTGAATAATCTGCTCAGATTGGAATGGGGCAAGCTGCGCTGGCCGGTCCTGATCACGCTGCTGAGCTTGAGTCTTGCTGTAGCTCTTCTAAGTGGAACCATTTATAAAAGCTATGCACTAGAGCATGATTTAGAGGCCTGGGAAGTCGGCATTTCTATCATTGTATTTCTATTTCCGCTAATAGCAGTTCTGCCTGTAGGCTGGCTGATGTATTTGGAGCGCCGAGACGGATTTCTGATGTACACGCTGCCGAGAGTAAGTAAAAGGCGCTATCTGTCCGCAAAATGGCTGGTGGTGGCAGGAAGCTCGTTCTCGATCATGTTTATCGCCATGATGATCGGCGTCATATTCGCACTCTATATCAAGCCGGAAATCACTCCGTTTTATAGCTTAGTCGATAAAAGCACAGGCGAACCGGGTCCCAGGCTAGAGAAAACGCACTTTCTGGGCTCCTTGTTTGTGAATCATCCGCTGAGCTATGGTCTGCTCATCAGCTTCTGGCAAGGAGTCCTGTCCGCGATGATGGCTACACTTGCATTTGTGCTGTCCTTGTTTGTTTCGAATGTGTTTATTATTCTGACCGGACCTTTTCTGTATGTCACGTTGGAAAACTTCATTTTATCTCTGCTTCAATTGGAGATCTACAGAATCTACACCGCCTTTAATCCGGAATCTTTTGATGTTAATCAGCACGGGTATGGGCCTCTGCTTGTGGGTCCCGCGCTTGCTCTGCTGTTCACGGCGGGTATTGCCTTTTACTTCAGCAGGATTCAAAAAGCCACGGTATATCCGTCTTAAAGGAGGGGAGCAAGATGGGGGCTGTTTTTCTCCGGGATGTGAAAAGGTTCTATACGCCGAAGCTGCTTCTGCTCCTGCTGGGCGCCGCTTTGTTCAGTCTCTCAGCGCGTCAAGGCTTTGCATACTCCTATGAAAGCTTTGTGCTGTTTGTGCTGGTGGACCATTACTACATTACTTTTTTTATGGTGCCGATGTTTCTGTGGATCAGCTATACCTATCTGGAGGACAATCTGGATTATGTCTTGATCCGCATCTCCCGGTTCCCTCGCTATTTTGCCGTGAAGGCGGCGGCATGGGCTTTAAATACAAGTCTGTTTGTCCTTGTGCAGCTTGCCGTCATCATGAGTGTGGGTCTGGGCCTGCCAGCAGGCTCCGGTTTTCCTTCGCCGGCTGAACAAGACTTGTCGATGGAAGTACTGATGAAATTAAGTGACATTGTACAGCATCCATGGCAGGCCTCCGCGCTGTCGGTTCTGCATCTGATCCTGGGGCTAAGCATGCTGGGTCTCGTTATGATGACGCTGCATCATTTTCTTGAGAAGAGATGGGTTGCTGTGATAACGGCGGGATTGTTTATTCTGATGGTCTTTGCCATGAAATCCAAAATTCCGGAGCTGACGCGCATCCCGTTTCTGTTTATCAATAATTACATCATCTTCATGTACAATCTGACCTATCCGTATGCATTTTGGGTCACTTACATTTCACTGGGAATGATCTTTGGAGGCACAGTGTATCTCATCTGCAAATATTGGAATAAAGACTTTGAATGGCACCGAAAATGGCCTAGGCCCCGGGGAGTGATGCCTTATTATGCTGCGCAGCTGTTTTCATTCCGAAATGTGGGTATCCTGGCCACACTGGCGATTGTAATCTGCTTATGGAAATGGCTGCAGCTGAACAACCTGGCAGTCGGTCCAAGCACATGGGCGGACTACATGATCTATACCTTTTGGGGGCATGGGCACGGTTATTTCAAGCCGGCAGATTTTCTCGTGATGCTGCTGATGAATACAGCCCCGTTATATATGCTTGCCCTATTTTTGGAAAATGAAAAAAGAGTGCACAGCATGCTGCTGACCATCCGTCTTACTTCCAAAATACAATGGGCTTCCTCGATCCTCGCTGCAGGCGGTATCTATTTGCTGGTGTACACCATCGGGTTGACGACAGGGAGTCTCCTCATTCCATCCTTAGCAGGCTTGCCTGCTGAAGGCGTTACAATGATCCCGGACCTGGCACTCAGCTGGAATGAGATCTGGGTTTATATCACAGCCGTAAAATGGCTGGAGCTGCTGGTGCAGCTTCTGCTCATGCTGCTGGTGTTCCTGTGGAGTCGGCAAGTCACGGCCGCATTCGGAGGGCTGCTGCTGATGTACGCGCTCTACCTTCTTCCATATTCCTGGACATTATACATTCCTGCAGGCATGTCCAGCCTGGCACAGCATCAACTCTTTATGTCTGCGGCGGACTCCGCGTATGAGGGACTGCCTCCGCAAACCATTTTTCTGATCCTTATAGTCATAGCGGTATCAGCGGTGCTGTACATCCTGATCCATGGATATAAACGGCGGTTTCAATAGCTCAACTATGCTGAAAGAGGTGATTGACATTGACACAGATCAAGCTGGAAGGGGTATCCAAGGCTTATAACGGAATCCCCGTAGTATCTGACATTCATTTAGACATTCAGAAGGGGGAGAGCATCGGCATCGTCGGTGCGAATGGCAGCGGCAAATCCGTATTGTTCAAAATGTTGTGCGGGTTCACGGCGCCGGATACCGGAAAAGTCTTTGTACGGGGCAAACAGCTCGGCAAGGACATTGATTTTCCTGAGCACGTGGGGGTGTTCATTAATAGCCCGGGATACATTTCCACCTACAGCGGTTATAAAAACTTGAAATTTCTCGCTGATATTAACCGGAGAATTGGTGATGCCGAGATCAAAGACGCCATGAGACGGGTAGGCCTGGACCCGGAGCTGAAGACTCGGGTTGCCCATTATTCTCTGGGGATGAAGCAGAAGCTGGGCATTGCCCAGGCCATCATGGAAGGGCAGGATATTTTGGTGCTGGATGAGCCCTTTAATGCGCTGGACTACCAGACCTACAACGATATGAAGGACATCGTAATGAGGCTGAAAGAGGATGGCAAGACCCTGCTGCTCACCAGCCACAACTATGAAGATTTAGAGTCGCTTTGCGATACGCTGTATATTATTCAAGGAGGAAGGATGGAGCTGTTAACCGGGGAGCTTAAAGAGAAATATTTCAGGCGCTAAAAAAGAATCCGCTCTCCGGCTTGTCAAGCCCGTCTGCATAATGTGACCAAGTCCCTCATAGACATGTATCAATGAATTCAAAACATGTGCACAAAGGGGATGATGACATGCGCCGGGTGTCTTGGGTGCTGCTTGCTGCTGTATTATGCTTCACATTGGTGCTTTCGGGTTGTGGCGGGAAAAAGGATGCAGAAGGAGTCATCAAGGATCTGGCTAAGGTAGCGGATCAGCTGGAAGGCGAGAAGGGGGCATACCAGGGCAAGGGAGTCATGACCATCAACACCGGCTCGACGCCGCAGCAATATGAGGTCGAGGTATGGTATCAGGCCCCGTCCTATTACCGGATCAGCTTGACCAACGGACAGAAGGACCTCACACAGATCGTTCTCCGAAATGATGAAGGGGTCTTTGTACTCACACCGAGCCTGAACAAAAGCTTCCGCTTCAAGAGCGATTGGCCGGAGAATCAGGGTCAGGTATATCTGTATCAGACGATGCTGGGCAGTATCCTGAGTGATAGCACGCGTCAGTTTGCAGAGATCGAGGATGCCTATGTGTTTGAGGTGGCGGCCAATTATCACAGTCATGCTCTGGTGCGGCAAAAAATCTGGCTCGCCAAAGATAACTACTCGCCAAAGCAGATTCAGGTGTCTGACTCCGAAGCCAAGGTCGTCGTCGATGTCAGGTTTAGCGACTTCACCTTTGATACGAACCTGACCAAGGATTCATTTGATACGAACCGGAATCTGAGTGCCATGAACGAAGAGAACAAGGACGTGATGGCCGAGGTGGGCGAGGATGGAAAGCCGGTTGCACAAGGTGATCCGGCCGGGGAGCAGCCAGGGACAGCGGCCGAGCCGGCAGCGGCTCAGCATTTGGGGGCTTTCGGCATCATCGAGCCTTCCTATACACCAGCCGGCGTAGTGAGTAAGGGGATTCAGGAAATGGCCAACAGCGAGGATCATGCCGTGATTCTGAGGTACGATGGCATCTATCAATACACGATTATGGAATCGCGTCCGCTGGACCGGGCAGTATCTCTAGCGCCGGGTCAGGTCATTGATCTGGGCTTCACGGTGGCCCTGCTTACAGGGGATGAGCAGCAGACCTTGACCTGGACGACAGAAGGCGTGGAGTACCGGATTACGAGCGGGAATCTGCCGGCTTCTGAAATGGTGCAAATCGCTGCTTCCATGCACGGACAATCGGGTAAGTAATACGATGAAGGCGGATAACCGAGATTTGCAGCAATCAGGATATGGCTGCAAATCTTAGGCCATTCGCCTCTTTCTTCAACTGGGGTGTCAAAATGTCAGGAAAGTCGTGTTCACCCTGGTTTAGCGGAATCAGCCGAGTCCGCTTGTCCGCGAAGGGACTGCGTCAGCAGTAGGATGGGAATTCTCACAGCTGTGGCCGGATTGACAGTTGCCGGGCAGAACATTACCATGAGTTTAATGACAACAGAGCTATTCATAATGGTAAGAAGGTGACTGGATTGCAACATATTTATCGGCCTACCCAGGCAGAGATTGATCTGGATGGTCTGGGTGACAACTTGAATGCGTTCCGGGCACATGTGCCTGAAGGCATGAAGGTGCTGGCATGTGTGAAGGCAAACGCCTATGGCCATGGAGCCGTTGAGGTATCGCGGGAGCTGGAGCGCTTAGGGGCAGACTACCTGAGCGTTGCGTTTCTGGATGAAGCTCTGGAGCTGCGTAAGGCCGGGATCACGCTGCCGATCCTCGTCCTGGGGTATACCCCGCCTGAGGGGATTATGACCGCATGGGAGCAGGACATCACGGTGACCCTGTTCAGCCGCGACGTGCTGACAGCCATTCAGAAGCTGCCGAAATCCCTGGATCGTCCGCTGAAGCTTCACATCAAGATTGACAGCGGCATGGGACGCTTGGGGCTGCTCCCGGAAGAGGCAGCAGCTTTTGTGGAAGAAGCCTTTGCTCTTCCTCAGGCCTTCATTGAAGGAATGTTTACCCACTTCGCAAGAGCGGACGAAGAGAACAAGAGCTATACACTGGAACAGCACCGGCGGTTCAAGAGCGTGGCGGATGCGCTGCGGGAGGGAGGCTTCTCTATCCCGATTATACATACGGGCAATAGCGCCGCAGCGATTGACACTCCCGAATTATCCTTCAATATGGTGCGAATCGGCATCAGCTTGTATGGAGTTTATCCTTCGGAGGAGGTCCATCGCACAGCGGTCAGCCTGCGCCCGGTCATGACGTTAAAGACGCAGGCGGTCTACGTCAAAACCTTGCCGCCGCAATCCGGCGTGAGCTACGGCTCCAGATATGTAACGGAAGAGGAAGAGCGGATTGCCACGCTTCCTGTCGGTTACGCGGATGGCTACTCGCGCATGCTGAGTGGAAATGCGGAGGTGCTTATACGCGGACGCCGCGCTCCTGTGGTCGGCAGCATTTGTATGGACCAGTGTATGGTATCGCTAAAGCATTTCGCCGAAGAGGCGGAACAAATCAAAGCCGGTGAAGAGGTTGTGCTCATCGGCCGGCAATCTGGAGAATGTATTTCTGCAGATGAGCTGGCTTCCAGGCTGGGTACCATTCCTTATGAATTGGTTTGCATGATAGCACATCGCGTGCCCCGCACCTATATCCGCGGCGGCATGCCGATCACCCGGGTTAACCCCCTTTTGTAGTGCTTTTTGACCTGAGCAGGTATCGTTTTTTCAAGGAAAGCAGGAATTCGTGCCGATTTTCCCGAACTTAACAATATGTCGGTTGGTCTGTACGAAGTGCCGAGTGTGGTTTATAATGGGATGCAGCATACATGATATACCTTCGGCATATATATTTTTGTATAAATTTCCTTGAATAACGTAATACTGGTGCACAGGGCAAGAAGGTTGTGGGGGTGTAATAAAGGGTGGCCAACATGCAGAACACCAAACGAATCATGATCAGTCTACCAGATCATCTTTTGCAGGAAGTGGATGGGATCGCTCAGCTGGAAAATTCCAACCGCAGTGAATTGATCAGGCAGGCCATGAAGCTGTATTTGCACGAGCGGAAGAAGCGCTATATCCGTGAGTCAATGCAGAGAGGTTATATGGAGATGGCCAAGATTAACCTCACCATGGCGTCCGAGGCGTTTCACGCGGAGGAAGATGCAGACAGCACTCTGGACCGCTTAGTTAGCGGGGTGTGAACAAAGTGATCGTAAAACGCGGCGACGTATTTTTTGCGGATCTTTCACCCGTTGTGGGTTCAGAGCAGGGTGGTGTCAGGCCGGTTCTGATTATTCAGAATGATATCGGAAACCGGTTCAGTCCAACGGTCATTGTAGCAGCAATTACAGCACAGATTCAAAAAGCAAAGCTTCCGACTCACGTCGAAATCGACGCGGCGTCCCATGGCTTTGACCGGGATTCCGTGATTCTGCTGGAGCAGATCCGGACAATTGACAAGCAGCGCCTGACGGATAAGATTACCCATCTGGATGATGAAACCATGAGCAAGGTGGATGATTCCCTGCAGATTAGTCTCGGTTTGATTGATTTTTGATACGAAAGCGAAGCCGCCTTGATAAAGGTCGTGTGCGTGATAGTCCGCCGGTGCTCCGGCGGGCTATTTGGCGTCCTGGTTTTTGGCTGCCTCATGGACCGGAACGAGGGCGTAAGAGACGGTGGAAGCCGGGCTGTAATCCGGGCGGCCATCCGGTATGAGCCGGTAAGCGGCCGTAACGATGGCAATCCAGGTGAAAATACCGATGAGAGACCAGATCCAGATTTTTTTGCGTGTCATGCTGTGAACCTCCTTAGGATGATGACTGCTGAAGAGCGCCGGGTGAGATTTGAGTACAGTGTACAGGCTGAAGCTTAAAGGAAGCTGAAGGGAAGCTTAAAAGCCTGCTTTTTTTTCTTGCCTTTACTGCTCCTTGGAGCATGTGTAAAAACTTCTGTCCCGGTTGTGTCTGTCGAACTGGTAAATGCACGGGGGTTTTGGGATAATGGGGGTACAAGTTTTTTTGAAGAAAGAGGGATTGTACATTGTCTGATATTGAAGCAGCGGTTGCATTGAATGAGGAACAGCTTCATAGAGAAGAACAGGAACGGATTGTCAAACAAATTGCGAAGGAGCTGCAGCTTACGCTGAAGCAGGTGCGCACCACCGTTGATCTGCTGGATGAAGGGAACACGATTCCCTTTATTGCACGCTACCGCAAGGAGATGACGGGGGAACTGGATGAGAACCGTCTTCGGGATATCGAGGACCGCACGTCATACCTTCGCAGCCTGGAGGTCCGCAAGCGCGAGGTGCTGCGAATCATCGAGGAGCAGGGCAAGCTGACAGAAGAGCTGAGAGGGTCTATTGTCAAAGCCGTCAAGCTTCAGGAGGTTGAGGATCTGTATCGCCCTTACCGCCAGAAGCGCAAGACACGTGCCAGTGTCGCGAAGGAGAAAGGCCTGGAGCCTTTGTCCGCCTGGATCTGGTCCCAGCCGAAGCAAGGGGATCTTATGGCAAAGGCCGCGGAGTATATGGATGAGGAGAAGGGCGTACATTCGGCGGAAGAGGCGATTCAGGGAGCAATGGATATCCTGGCAGAGAATATCGCAGATGATGCGTCCATACGTGCCTGGGTCCGCCGGTATACGATGGATCATGGTATGCTCACTTCCGAAGCGCGGGATGCTGATGCAGAGTCTGTTTACGAGAATTATTACAGCTACCGGGAGCTTGCCAAGAAGATGCCGCCTCACCGGATTCTCGCCATTAATCGCGGAGAACGGGAGAGTATTCTGAAGGTCGGGCTGGACGTGCCTGCCGACTCCGTGCATCAGTACATGATGAAGCAGATCATTCAAGGTCCATCGGCAGTGAGCGAGGTGCTGAAAGCGGTCATTGAGGATGCGTATAAGCGCCTGATTGCACCTTCGATTGAACGGGAGGTTCGCGGTGAGCTTACAGAGAAAGGCGAGAACCAGGCCATCTCGATCTTTGCTGGCAATTTGCGCAGCCTGCTGCTGCAGCCGCCGGTAAAGGGACGGAATGTCCTCGGCGTCGATCCCGCCTACCGTACCGGCTGCAAGCTGGCGGTGGTTGATGACACCGGCAAGCTGCTCGAAGTGGCGGTCACGTATCCGACGCCTCCCAACAACAAGAAGCGCGAGGCGGCGGCGAAGTTTACGGAGCTGATTCATAAATACGAGATCCAGCTGATCGTCATTGGTAACGGCACCGCCTCCCGCGAGACGGAGCAGTTCGTGGCAGAGGTCATTGCCGAGGCCGGGCGCCCGGAGTTAGCCTATCTGATCGTGAACGAAGCGGGAGCGAGCGTATATTCAGCCTCCAAGCTGGCGCAGGAGGAGTTCCCGGATCTGGACGTAGCAGAGCGAAGTGCCGCTTCCATTGCCCGCCGGGTTCAGGACCCGCTGGCAGAGCTGGTGAAGATTGATCCCAAGTCCATTGGCGTCGGTCAGTACCAGCATGATGTCAGCCAGAAGCATCTGGAAGAAAGCCTGAAGGCGGTCGTGGAGTCTGCTGTAAACCACGTTGGCGTAGATGTTAATACCGCTTCGCCTTCCCTGCTGTCCTATGTAGCCGGAGTTAATGGCACGATTGCCAAGAATATTGTGAAGTTCCGTGAGGAGCATGGCCGGTTTCTGAGCCGCAAGCAGCTGCAGAAGGTACCGCGTCTCGGCGCCAAAACGTACGAGCAGGCGGTCGGCTTCATGCGGATTTCTGATGGCGAGAACACGCTGGACCGTACGCCAATTCACCCGGAATCCTATGCGGTGGTATCCCGCTTGCTGAAGGAGCTGGGCGTCGGGCTGGATAAGGTCGGCACGAAGGAGCTGGCCGAGCTGCTTGCGCAGCAATCAGCAGAGGAGCTGGCCGCGAAGCTGGAGGTCGGAATTCCAACACTGCGGGATATATTGGACAGCCTGCAGCGTCCGGGACGCGACCCGCGGGAGGAGCTGCCGCTTCCAATCTTCCGCACCGATGTTCTCAAGCTGGAGGACCTGCTGCCCGGAATGGAGCTTCAGGGCACCGTGCGCAACGTGATCGACTTCGGTGCATTTGTTGATATCGGCATCAAAAATGACGGCCTGGTGCATATTTCCCAGCTTAGCGGCGGGTATGTCAAGCATCCGATGGACGTCGTATCCGTAGGCGATAATGTCACGGTCTGGGTGCTGAACGTCGATCTGAAAAAAGGACGTGTCGGACTGACCATGAAGCCGCCGAAGGAGCTGGCGAACGGGTAAAGCCGGCTTCGCACGAAGCAGCGAGCAGCAGCGCATTGCCGTTCCGCTCGCCGCAGGCTTGCGCGTGGCGAGAAGGACGTGCAGGTCAAATAAGCCGGACCCACTGGGGATCCGGCTTATTTCTTGTCGCGTTATGGTGCCTCCGGGTACTCCCCCGGAGAGGTGCGGTAAAAGAACCAGCATTCGTTCAGCAGCTTGATCTGGCGCCGGTCCTTCTTGCGGAAGGCGCGAGTCAGCTGATTGCAGAGCCACTGCGGCAATGAAATCTCCTCCTCTGACTAAACACTCTGTATCCTTAGCATATGGAGGAAGGGCCTATTGTGTGCAGGTCTGCTGCAAGACGGATGCTAAACGGCGTTCCATTGGGACGGTTCGCACAATTTGACGTCTTTATTCCATCTCTTCTTCGTACCACTGCTCCAGCTGGGCCTGCAGGGCCCGGATCTCAGTGAGAAGGGCGATCAGCGGATATTCGCTTTCATTTAGCGAGGCAAAAGAGGACTCCAGCTGATTAATATAGTCCAGCCCGCCAATGATGTGCGAGCCCTCCTGCAGCAGCTCCAGCTGGCTGCACTCAGCCACAGCAAGCGGCAGCTCTGGCTTGCCCGCAGCGGTCAGCTTGCTAATCTCTTTGTTTAATCTCAAGTTCAGGGCGCTCAGCTGATATGCATAATCCGATGGCATTTCTACATATTGAAGCTGGTCGCCGTGCTGCAATATACAATATCGCATTTCCGGCATTGGTGTTCTTCCCCTTCCATACGTCCTCATCACCTGCGGTGTGAGTCTTCACTTGACAGTGTAGCGTAGGAAGAAGTTAAAATTCAAGTAGATTTACGTGAGAAGAAGGCAGAGATCGGAGGCCGACTGTTGAAAAATATGATGAGCAATGAAGAGCTCCAGGCATGGGTGGAGCACATATCGCTGACCAGCTTTCAGCTCCCGTTCCGCCACCGGGCTGTGTTTAACAGCCGGCTGTCCACTACAGGCGGACGTTATTTTATGAAGAGTCATGATATCGAGATCAATCCCCATCAGCTGGTGGAGCACGGTCCGGATGAGGTGGAGAGAATTATCAAGCATGAGCTGTGTCACTATCATCTGCACTTGTCAGGCAAGGGCTATCGCCACCAGGATGCCGATTTCAAAGCACTGCTGCAGGCTGTAGGAGGGAGCAGGTACTGCAAGGCAATACCGAGAGCAGACTCTAATAAGAAAAAAGCACTGCCCTACCGCTACCTCCTGCGCTGCAAGGAGTGCCATATGGAGTATAAGCGCAAACGAAGGATGGACCCGGCGCGTTATCGCTGCGGTCGCTGCCAGGGCCCGCTTCAGCTGTTAACGCTTGACTCCGGTAAGGAATAATGGTACATTAGTGAACGTACTAAATACTGTTCCCTGATAGCTCAGTTGGTAGAGCACTCGACTGTTAATCGAGTTGTCACAGGTTCGAGTCCTGTTCGGGGAGCCATTATTCTGGAGAGATACCCAAGTGGCTATAAGGGGACCCTCTGCTAAGGGGTTAGACTGCGTAAGCGGTGCGAGGGTTCGAATCCCTCTCTCTCCGTTCTGTAACACATGATGAAGAAGGACCTTCCGGTTTTCGGAAGGTTCTTTTTTTTGCAATATTCCACAAATTTACTCAAAAATAACAAAAGGTTGATTTTGCGTTAATTATTCTATTTTATATTGGAATGGTAATATGGTTGCTGCAATGAAAGGTTGAGAACAGGAGAAAACCTTTGTTCTGTAGCGATGATACGACTTGAACCACTTGGCTTGTAGGGGTGGTCCGTTTCCGTATCTCGTTATTTGAGCAAGGGTTATTTTGCTTGAAAGGAGCAGCAGGAAAGGCCCATGCATCGTACCTTGATTAATGAATTTACCGCTTATCTGTTTGATCTCGACGGCACGATTTACATAGGGGACCGTGTGCTGGATGGGGCTGAGGACACGATCCGTACATTACGGGAACGTAGAAAATCGGTCATGTTCGCTACGAACACGACATTGTACACAAGAAAGCAGGTGATGTACAAGCTGGCTAGACTTGGCATCCACTGCTCTGGAGATGAGATCATAACGGCGCTTACGGCAGCAGGAGAGTATTTTCGGGAGCATGCTCCTGGTGCAAGCATCTACCCGCTCGGCGGGGAGGCCATGACTATGGAGCTGACCGGAATGGGACTAAATGTGACACAGCATGAAGAAGACGCCACCCACGTCTTGGTCGGACTGGATCAGAGCATGAATTATCGCAGATTGACCGCTGCGGTGAATGCCGTAAGGAACGGAGCGTTCCTGGTAGCCGCCAATCCTGATCCGTTCTGTCCGGTGGAGAAGGGGGTGATCCCCGACACCTGGGCGCTGATTTCTGCCATTGAAACGGCGAGCGGCCGGACGACGGACATCAGACTAGGCAAACCATCGGCTTACTATGCCGCCTGCGCCTTGAAGCAGCTCGGAGTCCGCCCGGAAGACTGCCTCATGGTCGGGGACAAGCTCGAAACGGATATTGCACTTGGTCAACGTGTCGGAATGTCTACGGCGCTTGTTCTTACGGGGGTCGATGCTGCAGAGTCCATTGAGCAAACAGGCATACAGCCGGACTACATATTGCGGTCTGTGGGAGTCATTGCTGAGCATTTTCGTTCAAAAGAAAGCGAGCTTCGCTGGCCATCCGGTTCATCCGGATAGAGCGGTATCAGCCTTCGCCTTTTTCGCGAGGGAGCAAATAATTAGTGGCATATTAATTTTGAGGAGGAACTTCGAAATGAAAAAGTTAAGCCTGGTTATTATGGTGTGGATGCTTCTTCTTACAGCTTGCAGCAGCGGAGGGCAACAGGGGGCAGCCGGGAATGGAAACAGCGTGGCTTCTGCAGATCAGAGCGGTAAGGAGAGCCAAGGCAGCGGCAATGCGGAGGATGAACAGCCGATTGAGCTTAGCTTCTACTTCCCGGTAGCGGTTGGCGGACCAATCACCAGCTTTATAGACAAGCTGGCCGCAGATTTCCACCAGGAGAACCCATCGATTACTGTAAAGCCGGTTTATGCGGGCAGCTACCAAGATACCATGACCAAGGCTGCCACGGCTGTGCAGGGCGGCAACGCTCCGGATCTCGCCGTGCTGTTGTCAACCGAGCTGTACAGCCTTTTGGAAATGGATGCACTGGAGGAGCTGACGCCTCGGTTTTCGGAGGAGTATTTTAATGGCTTCTATGAAGCGTTTATGAGCAACACCAAATCCGGTGATCAGGTATGGAGCGTTCCGTTCCAGCGGAGCACCATCGTGCTTTACTATAACAAGGACATGTTCAAAGAAGCAGGGCTGGATCCGGAGAAAGCGCCCGCGAACTGGGATGAATTGAGAGAATTCGCGAGCAAGCTGACGGTCAAAGACAGCAGCGGCAGCGTGAGCCAGTGGGGCCTGGAAATTCCGAGTACCGGATATCAATATTGGATGCTGCAGGCACTTTCCCTGCAATCCGGAAGCAATATCGTCAACAACAACGGGACAGAGGTATATTTCAACAAGCCGGAAGTTAAAGAAGCGCTTCAATTCTACACGGACCTTGGACGCAAGGACAAAGTGATGCCTGAAGGTGTACTGGAATGGGCAACAGTCCCTTCTGATTTTATCAGCGGCAAAACAGCGATGATGTTCCATACAACGGGGAATTTGTCCAAAGTCAAAGCCGATGCAACATTTGATTTCGGTGTAGCTTATTTACCGGCTAACAAAAGCTACGGCTCTCCAACAGGCGGCGGTAATTTGTATGTATTTAAGGACATCCCTGAAGAGCGGAAAGCGGCAGCCGTCAAGTTCATTGAGTTCTTGACTCAGCCTGAGCGTGTAGCGCAGTGGTCCATAGATACCGGATATGTGGGGACTACGGAAGCGGCTTATGAAACAGAATTGTTAAAAAGCTATGTTGCCGGATTCCCGCAAGCTGCCGTAGCACGGGATCAGATGAAGTATGCCTCCAGTGAATTGTCCACTTATCAGAACGGGCAGGTCACCAAACTGTTCAACGACAACATACAGTCTGCATTGCTGGGTGAAATGACGCCTGAAGAAGCATTGGAGAAATCCCAGCAGCAAGCGGATGACATTCTCAAGAAGTACCGTAAATAAATGAGAAAAGCTAAGGGGGGGGGGCTTCCTCCCCTATCATCGCCTGAGAAAGAAGTGAGAGGCTCGTGACACGCAGCTGGCCGCGTCGTTTTCGCGGATATCGTCTGAAAGACAATCTTTTGGCCTATGCTTTATTGTTTCCATCGCTACTCCTTCTGGCTGTATTTACGTTTTATCCGATGGTCAAGGTGCTGGACTGGAGTTTCTATGAGACGGTGTTAAAAGAGAGACATTTTGCGGGACTTGATCAGTATAAGCATGTCCTTCAGGATGAGGTGTTCCACAAGGTGCTCCGTAACAATGTTTGGCTCGCTCTCGTAACCGTGCCTGTTAGTATATGGCTTGCGCTATATATGGCTGTGTGGGTCAATGGGAAGCTGCGCGGGAGAAGTCTGATCCGCGCGGCATTCTTTTATCCGACACTGATTCCGATGATTGCAATCGCAAATATATGGCTCTTTATTTACACACCAGACTACGGGCTGTTGGACAAATTTCTCGGATTATTCGGCATTCAGGGTCCGGGCTGGCTGGGGGAACCGGGATGGGTGCTGGTATCCATGATGGTGATGCTGATCTGGAAGGAGGCTGGATACTTCATGATTTTCTTTCTGGCCGGACTTCAGTCGCTGCCTCAAGAGGTGTATCAGGCAGCCCAAATGGATGGAGCGGGTCCGCTTCGGAAATTTCGAGCGATCACCTTTCCACTTCTGATGCCGACGACGTTGTTCGTACTTGTGATTGCTACGACGAATTCCTTCAAGCTGGTGGATCACCTGTACATCATGACTAAGGGCGGTCCGAATAATGCGAGCAATTTGCTGCTTTATCATATTTACGAAACGGCGTTCAGCTTCTGGGATATGGGAAAAGCGTCCGTATTAACCGTCATTCTGCTCGTGATGCTGCTGGCCGTATCGATATTCTATTACGGTTTCCTTGACAAGCGGATCCACTACTGAGGAGGAAGGTTTCATGCATCGCTTACTCAATCAAATGGTGATATCACTGCTGGCGCTTGGGTTTGTCATGCCTTTGATCTGGGCAGCCGTCACCTCCATTACGCCGTCGAGTGAGATGCTGACGCGTTCTAACCCGTTCGCCGTCACAGAACCGACCTTCGGCAACTATTTTAAGGCGTGGGAGACCATTCCTTTTCCAATTTACTATTGGAATACCATCATGATCGTGTTGGGCATTCTGATGGTTCAGCTGCTTACGCTTACGCTTGCGGCGTACGCGTTTGCCAGGCTGCGATTTGTTGGACAGGGACTGCTCTTTGTCTTGTTCCTGGTTCAGATTATGGTGCCGCCGGATATTTTGATTTTTCCCAATTATACCGTGATGAAGGAGCTTCATCTGATCGATACGAAGTGGGCGATTATGATTCCGTATTGGGCCTCTTCGTTCGGTGTGTTCCTGCTGAGACAGACCTTCAAGCAAATCCCCTATGAGCTGGATGAAGCCTCGCGGGTGGATGGGTGCAGATGGTGGCGAACCCTGTGGCACATTTATTTGCCGTCGGCACGACCGACCTACATCGCATTTTCACTGATCTCGATCAGTACGCACTGGAGCAATTTTATGTGGCCGCTAATTGTTACGGATTCTGTTAACAACCGACCGCTGACGGTCGGCATCGCCATTTTTGCCCAATCCTTCGAGACAGGGGCTCAGTGGGGGACGGTGACTGCGGCAACCATGATGGTCATTTCACCTTTGCTGATTGCATTCTTCTTTTTCCAAAGAAAATTTGTTGAGAGCTTCATGCACGCCGGCTTGAAATAGTCAGGAAATCATGAAGAAGAGGAGACGATGAAGTGGGAAAAGCAAAAAGGTTTATCGCTGTCAGCTTGACATGGGTACTGGTCGGAAGTTTAGTAATGTCCCTTGTTCTGCCTGCTGCGCCTGTGAGCGCACAGGAGGAGTTGAAACGGACGGAGGTCCGGAAAACAATGACTCCTCCAGTGATTGACGGTGATGTCGGGGAAGCGTTCTGGTCGATGAGCGAAACGCTGGACGTTCCACTCGGGGAGGGCTTGTCCTCTGCGGCAGAAATGGGATTTCTCTGGGACAATCAGTATCTGTATATCGGCATGAAGATGAAGGATGATCAGCTCATGTCCGAGGCACCGGGATATTGGTTCCAGCAGGACAGCGTAAGTCTGTTTTTTGATCCAACGCTGCATAGATCTGCGCCGTATGTTAACAGCGATATGCAGGCTGGCTTTGTGTACAAGCCGAATTCTGCAACGCCAGATTTTCATTTTGGCGCAGCGCTGGACGACCATTCCGGCAAGGATGCCCAGCAAATTTTACGAGCGATCCGGACGACCGGAGAGGGGTGGTCTCTAGAGGTGGCTGTGCCTTGGAGCATGCTGGATATGAATCCGATTCAACAGCAGCAGCTTGGCTTTGAGGCGACTGCGACGGACCGTTACGGCAACGATCCTTCTAATGAACGGGTCAATGCCTGGAGTGCACATCAATCCAGCTCATTCTGGAATGATACAAGCGGCTACGGGATCCTTGCGCTGGTGAAGGACAACCCGGTGTCCGGCGATGCAAATCCGGTATTGCTAGAGGAGAATTTTGACTCTTTCGGAAGTGGTGAAATTCCATACGGATGGATATCAGATGTTCAAGCGGGAAGTCCGTCATTTTCGGTGACGGAAGATACCTATGGTAATAAAAGCATGACATTCGCGGGAACTGCTTCCGGTAAGCAGGCCAGAATTACAGCACCGGTGCAATGGGACAATTACTCCATTGAGGCGGACGTTCGGTTCCACAGTGTTCTGAATGCGGCCCGCTGGGCAGCGCTGATGTTCAGAGCGGCGCCGAACGGCCAAGCGCCATACCATCAAATGGCGGTCCGCCAGAACGGAAGCTTTGAGGTAGCTTACCGCAATCCGAGTAACAGCTGGTCTGTTATGGCAAGCGGTTCCTCAGACGCTTTGGAGCTGGGAAAAGACTATACCCTGAAGGTCAGGGTGTTCGGCGATAACGTCAAAGAGTACATTAAGGCCAAGGATGAAGGAGATTACAAGCTTTTGCTTGATCAGGAGTTCACATCCGGATTGCTGGACCGTGGAAAAATCGGCTTTCAAGGAGACCAAAGCACCGTCTCGTTCGACAATTTGAAAGTAACACGGATTAAAGTCGATGATTTGCGGCTTGCATTTCCTCCAACGGTGGAGTCACTGACGGGCCCTTATACGGTCACTGGCAGTGTATATTTCTCCGATGGAGTGGAGGAAGCGATCGTGCCGGAAAGGATTCAATATGTCTCCTCCGATGAATCGGTGCTCAAGGTGAGCGGCGGCATGCTTTACCCTTTAAAGGCAGGATCTGCTGTTCTGACAGCGGTATATGCTAACGCAGAATGGTCCCAGGAAGTGACTGTAGAGCCGGGAGCTGACGGGGTCTCTGTCACTTCGCTCAGCCATGATTCGGGATATGTGCTGGCTGAAGCAGGGAAAGAGATGGCCTTGGCGGAGCTTCCATTCACTGCCCAATTCAATGACTTTACTTATGGTACGATGACCGGAGCTGATCTGACTTGGTCGGCAGACGACTCGTCCGTCGTGGTCAACAACGGCAAATTGATCGTTCAAGACAAGGGCGTTTATTCATTAACAGGGGAGAAGGACGGGGCTAGCGTTTCCCTGCTGGTTGTTGCCAAAGACGAGGCGAGTACAGAATACGTGCTTTATGAGAATGATTTTGAACAGGAGGCAGATGGAGATTTCCCTGATGGATGGACGAAAGTGGAGGGGAAAACCGACGGAAAGGCAGCGGTCAAGGATGGTGCATTTGTGATCGATGCGTCCAGCGCACCGGATAATCCGACCCGTGTCCTGCTTCCGGAGTATTTGGAGCTGTTCGGGAATTATGACATTGAGGCCGACGTAACCCATGCTGCGGCAAACGAGCCCACTCGCTGGCATTCAATCATGTATCGTACTCAAAACCGAACAAGCGGCAGCTATCCTTATTATCACATGGCGGTCCGCCAGAACGCTAAAGCGGCCAATGGCGTGGAGTTTGCGGAACGTACGGCGAATAATACGTGGAATGTCATGAACAAAGGGGCGTTTGGAGAAACGATCCATTCAGACACGATGTACCGTTATAAGGTTGCCGTTCATGGAGTCAGGGTCATGCAGTCGATTAATGGGCAGGTGATCGTGAACACCGATCAAGCAGGCTCCTACCTCCGGGGCGGTATCGGTCTGCAGGCCAATGGCAGTGTCATGAAGGTAGATCATCTTAAGGTAACGTTACGGGAGACAGAGCTGCCGCCGCTTCCGGAATCCAGCTTCGTAGAGACTGTCAAGGCCGATACCTTCATTGCGCTTGCCCCGTCAGTCATTGCAGAGCTTCAGAACAAGGCGCAGCTGGATTCCTACGCTGAAGGAAGCTTGCCAGCCACGCTGGTCATGTACGTGAACTCCAACCTGCAGGTTACCGATCCCGAAGGAAAACAAGAGCTTATGAGTCTTCAGGATGCACTTCAATCCATAGACACAAGAATCATGCCGGCATTCTATGTAGAGGACTCAGAGACGGTTGGCCGGTTGATAGCCCACCTGACAAGCATCGGTCTGGAAGATGCCTTTATCGTGTCTAATCAGCCGGAACTGGTCAAGGTAGCGAGGCAGGCTTACCCGATGCTGCGGGGAATTGTGGATTTCAGCGGGTGGAATGTGAAATCCAACGATGACTTGATGGCTATTCGCAAGCAGACAACGCTGAGCGGCGCCAAGATTGCCATGCTCTCCCGTGATGCAGCAACCAAAGACAACACCGCGTATCTTCAGCAGAGAACGATCGTGGTGTGGAGCAAGGAAGCAAAGCTGCAGAATGAGCAGGATAAATATATGGATATTCACCGTATGATTACAGCAGGTGTGAACGGAATGATCACGAGCTCACCGAGCGAAGCCTATCGGGCCTTGGGGGTGTACTTCTATCACACCACCTTGATTCGTAAGCCGTATATGATCGGGCACAGAGGGATGCCATCGGTTGCTCCGGAGAATACCATCATCAGCAATGAGCTGGCGATCGAGGCTGGAGCGGATTATATTGAGAATGATATTTTTCTTTCCAAAGATGGGCATTTGGTTATTATCCACGATAGTGCTGTACATGTAACCACTCATGGAACTGGCCGGGTGGAGGATATGACTTTGGAAGAGCTGCGGAGCTTAAAGGTTCGGCAGGTGCCGGGGGCGGAGTATCCGGAAGCACGGATCGCAACACTGGAGGAGCAGATTGATTTGGCCCGGGAACGGGGTGTCATGATCTATGCAGAGATCAAGACTCATAATCCTGCAGCAGTAGATGCTTTTGTGAAGCTTGTAAAAGAGAAGGATGCAGAAGACTTGTTTAATGTCATGTCCTTCGATACGAATCAGCTGGATCGGCTCGCTGCCCAGCTTCCGGACATGCCTCTTGGCCTGTTGACTGGCGGGTATGCGAGCGAGAGTCGGGTTAATGGCGCTATGCGTGAGACTCTGAAGGTGATGCAGCGTTACAACAGCACCTTGAATACCAGCTACGGCGGATTAGGCCCTAAATTTATGGATGCTGCTCATCAGCGTGGTCTGATCATTTCACCGTGGACGTTTAACAATTATGATCATTTCATCAATATTTTTCTGCTGGGTGTGTTTGGAATTACTACAGATTATGCATACTGGGCGAAAGATTGGGTCATTTCAATAGAGCCTGAAAATCAGGAAGTCATCATGAAGTCCGGCGAGAGCTCGGAACTCTCCGCATGGGCAGAAAGCTATAGTCGCGAACGAAAACAGGTAAACCCAAGTATTGTACTTCTTGATGACAGTGGTATTGTAAGCCTGGACCAGGACAACGGCAGCAAGATCAAGGCTGGGAAACCGGGTACCACTTACGTGCTGCTTCGATATACGGGAACGATTGATGAAGAGAAGACGTACGATATTTACACGGAGCCGGTGAAGGTCAAGGTTGTCGGAGGCGATCACGGTGATGGCAGCGGCACCGGCAGTGGTGGTGACGGCAGTGATGATGGAGACGGCAGTGATGATGGAGATGGCAGCAGTAATGAAAATGGCGGCAGCGGAGATGATCATGGAAGCACGGGCCCGATTGTGGACCAGAACAACAACGGAAATCCCGGTAACGATGACAGCTCCAGTGATCCTGGCAGTAACGATGGTCCAGATTCGCCAGTGAGTGAAAATCCTTCAACCGGACAAGGAAGAGCCTATGTAGACATAAATGACCACTGGGCTTTTGAAGCGATCATGCATCTATCCGCTAAGGGAATTATGGAGGGCTACGATAACGGCTCCTTCAAACCGGATCAGGAGATGACCAGAGCGGAGTTCGTAACTGTTGTTTCGCGGACACTCGGATTATCTGGAGCCCCAGCAGGTTCTGTTTATACTGATGTTGCAGAGAGTGCGTGGTATTCAGAACATGTTAACGGCATGGTTCATGCGGGAATCATACAAGGCTATGCCGATGGAACCTTCCGGCCGGATCGCCAAATGACAAGAGAAGAGGTATGGGTAATCCTGTACCGTGCTTTCCAGAATAAACTGACACAGCAAGATCTGACACAGCAAGAACTTAACGCATTGAGCTACTCGGACCTAAACGAGATCTCGGCTTGGGCTCAAAAAGCAATTTCCGCCTTGACGATGATCGGCATAGTTAACGGTTACCCGGACGGTACGCTGAAGCCAAAGGGAACCATTACCCGCGCTGAGGCTGCAGCGCTGCTTGTAAAACTGGTGGACAAGTAACAAGCAATTTACGGCAGAGATAAGCTCTATTGGTTTAGAAAGTGAAGCTGTTCGGAAGGATGATGCCGGAGTCTTCCGTTTGTAGAGGAAGACTCCGGTTAACTTTTTTGGCTTTAAATACCGAGTAAACGCAGATTGCCGTCGATTCAAAAAAAGTGCTTGCCACATAGATATATATTTGATATACTCAATCTTGTCGTCACGGCGAGCAGCTATTAATAAGGCCCGTTGGTCAAGGGGTTAAGACACCTCCCTTTCACGGAGGTAACAGGGGTTCGAATCCCCTACGGGTCACCATTTTATCTAACATATGAATGATGGCGCAGCTGGTCCATTTTCTTCGAGAGCCATTAGCTCAGTTGGTAGAGCACCTGACTTTTAATCAGGGTGTCGAAGGTTCGAGTCCTTCATGGCTCACCATTTTATTCATAGGTAATCCTTATATTGTGCGGTAGTGGTGGAATGGCAGACACGCTATCTTGAGGGGGTAGTGGGTGTATACCCGTGGAGGTTCGAGTCCTCTCTACCGCATAAACAAAAGGCTTCTGCAGCGATGCAGAGCCTTTTTCTATCTAAACAAACAGCCCGGCAGCCTCATCACCCGGGCTGTTTGTCATATGATGATTCATTTACTCTTCTTCCGCGGAAGAGGCATGGTCCAGGATCGAAGAATATCTGGGGTATAAACGGCGGATACAGGCGGGACAAATATCATGTGTAAAATGCACCGGCAGCTTGCTCTCCAGGTAGCTCTCCACAGGATCCCAGTGTCCCGCAGAGCGGACATGCTTACAGACGGCGCAGATGGGAATATGATCCGGGAGCACACAGACATGGCCTAATGCATGCCTAAGTTCGGTTTCTCGGTTCTTAAACTCTGTGATGTCTGTAAATGAAAGAATCGCACCGTGTGAGGTGGATTGGGGGCCTCGGGTCAGAGCGTGAATCTCGAACAAGTACCAGGCGATACTTTGCTGAAGCTGGATCTGATGCTCCATGCGGAAGCTGTGCTCATCGCCCCGAAGGATACTATGGATGGCAGGTAAGTATATGTCATGGCAGAAAGTGCTGAAGAAAGGCCTGCCGAACAGCTCCGGTCTCAACTCAAAAACAGAAAGTCCTTGAAGCTGAACGTCGGGCAGGAGTCCCCAATGTGAAATGATGGAGAGCAGACGATCATTGATCTTGTCGATGGTGCCGTCTTCGCGGAGGATTACCATTCCAGACATCACATGATGTACAGCATGGCCCCAGGATAATATATCACTCAACCTCATCGTGCCTCCAATTCAAATCTGGGTGCAGTAACAGTGCGATGACAAATGTGGTATAATTTAGACGTAATGCACCTATTATACACTTATCTAAGTATGGTGTCAATAATGCATGACGTACATAAGTGATTTTTTTTAGGGATCAGGAAGGCGGTTCTTTCAATGCACTCGATATATCAACGAATTGAACAGCTTATCGAAAGCCGGGGGATGACAAAAAAAGCATTTTGTGAAGCGCTGGGAATTAGTACCGGGAACTTCGGGGATTGGAAGAGGGGTAAGACGACGCCGAGCACGAATAAGCTGATTGAAATTTCAGCTTTTTTCTCTGTCAGCCTGGATTGGCTCATTGTGGGCCGCGGAACACCGGAAGGGATTATGGAAGAGCGCGAAGGTTATGAATGGGATCAAGCAGCCAAGGAGAAGCATCTGGATGGCCTGTCTGAGGAGGAGAAGAATTTCATTCAGGAATATATAGCGTTTACGGAGTACCGGAAGAAGAGGAACAAGAAGCTTTAAATTCATTTTCGGTTTCAACAACCGCAGTTTAAGGAGCAGCCGTGCTTGAGGGCTGTTCTTTTTATTTGATGCTGAGGCAGTGGCTTCAAGTGCATAGGTACAGGCGCAGATCATGCTTTACTTCCACAAGCAAGCAAGGTATAATAGGAATGTTCTCCTCAAGAGGAAGCTTATTATGCGGTAGTGGTGGAATGGCAGACACGCTATCTTGAGGGGGTAGTGGGTGTATACCCGTGGAGGTTCGAGTCCTCTCTACCGCATCGCAATGTGAAGCAGCCTTTCGTTGAATACTCAGCGAAAGGCTGCTTTTTTGCATACTCCATCCGGGGGTTGGAAATGCTATTTGACGGTCATCCACCCGATTTTACGTTTCAATTACAGTGAGACGTTTATAAAACAAATGTGGATAATAGTTTTTTCTAACCGAAGGAGATGATTTTGTGATGCAGGCAATGTATACAGCAGATGTGAAGGTTAAAGGCGGAAGAAACGGATCCCTGGAGTCCTCCGATGGTGCGTTAAAGCATAATCTTTCCATGCCGAAGGAGCTTGGCGGACCCGGCGGAGACGGTACGAATCCAGAGCAGCTGTTTGCGGCGGGATATGGTGCCTGCTACGAGAGTGCCTTGGCGAATGTTGCCCGAAAGGAAGGCGTCAAGCTGGATAATGTGACCGTACACTCCCAGGTTATGATTGGCAAGGATGACAGCGACGGCGGCTTCAAGCTGGCGGTGAAGCTCAATGTAGACATGCCGGGGATTGATCGTGCTCAAGCCGAGGATTTGGCCAAAAAAGCGCATGATTTCTGTCCTTATTCCAAGGCTACCCGCGGAAATATTGATGTAGAATTAAATGTAGTGTAATCAAGGAACGGGTCTGCGGCATAGCAGCAGCTCATATATGAAGGCGGGCTCATTGGGAGCCCGTCTTTTTGACGTGAAGACCTGAATTTGTGAAGAAAATGAACCGAAATGAAGCGCATGCCGTAAAGAAGGATATGTTGAATCGGGAAGGGAGACGGGAAGTTTATGAAAATTGAGGATATGATTGCGGAACGTTTTGTTTGCACGAAATGTAAGGGGACCGAGTGCAAGACGAAAGAGGTATCCATGTCCGGAGCCGGCCTCAGTAAGATGTTTGATATTCAGCATAATCACTTTTTGTTCGTATCCTGTATGGACTGTGGATATGTAGAAGTGTTCAATCCGGATATTCTGGAGGGGAAAAAGCGGGGACAGCTGGGCTCCATCTTTGACGTCTTCTTTGGTTGACATTGCCCCTGAAATTCTTTAATATGTCTAAGTACCGGAAAGTACAATGTACTAATGAACGAGAAATTTAAGATAAATGGGTGATGCACATGCCATACAGACCGCAGATTACCAATGTAACTAAAGCCGGAAACAATGAGAAGGACGGGCTTTATGAGTTCATCATCAATCTGGCAGACGGAACCGATTGCCGCGTGTTTTACAACCGTTATCCAGAATGGAAATTGACGAATGTCAGCCGTCTGGGCAAGACGCCTTGTCCCGTATGCCGCAAGGATTTCATTTGCAGATGCATGGAGAAGTTTTCTTCGGATTTTGATGAGCAGATGAAAGAGGGAGAATGGCTGAGCAAGGCAGCTGCCGAATAATTGAATGAGGCACAACGACAGCGTGGACTTTGGTATGAGTTCCACGCTATTTTTGTACATTTTATCTGGAGGAATGAGGATGACGGATCACGTTATTGTACTGATCGATGGTGTATGCCATTTATGCCAAGGCCTTACGCGCTTTATCATCAAACGGGATCCTGAAGGGCGCTTTCGCTTTGCCTCCCAGCAGTCGGACATTGGGCAGGAGCTCCTTCTTGCGGGGGGGCTGTCTCCAGAGCTGAATAATACCGTAATTGTCATTGAAGGAGGAACCTATTATACGAAGTCCGCTGCTGCGTTGCGGATTGCAAAGCGGCTGCCGCTGCCATGGCCGCTTTTTTACGTCTTCGTGATGGTACCCCCTTTTATCAGGAATCCTGTTTACCAATGGGTCGCTAATAACCGGTATCGTTGGTTCGGAAAGTCTGAAGAGTGTATGATTCCGACTCCGGAGATCCGCCGTCGCTTTCTGTAATGCTAGCTCTTCGGCGCCCGAAATCCGGCAGCCTCAGCTTCCTGCTCACTGCAGAACCACGCCTCCGGATCGGTAGCGTCATAATATCTGGATTCCGGCGTGTGGTAGATTTTATCTCCTTTGGAGTTGATATTGCCTTTAATGCTGCAGCCATTGGCCGGAGTCTTGTCTTCCGCTGGTGTGGCTTTGGATGCTGGCTCTTCAGCTTCAGCTGCTGCAGTATCATCAAAATGCTCGGGATAAAAGCCGTCCTCCTGTGCATAATTTTCTACACTCCAGATGCCTTGCGCCTCATTGCGGCTGTCCTGCTGAAGTCCGTTGAATTTATCGACATATCGCACATTGGGTGGATAAATGTAGGCGACCCGCGCGAGACCTTCCTGTAGAAGGGCTTCCTGGACCATCACCCCATCGGCATAGACATAGGCGAGCAGGCGTCCATATTTATCGCGGTTGGGCCCAATATCAAATTCCAGCTCCAGAAGGTCTGCTTCTTCTACCATACGGGCAGTAAAGTCCTTGGCTTCCGGGCCGTACGGCTGTACGCCGAGCTGAGGGTGACTGGTTTCGGGTGTATCAATCAGAAGAAAACGAACATTCTCCTCTTGTCCCTGCCACTCTACCCGGATGGTATCTCCATCCACGGCTCTAACTAGCTGAACCGGTGCTTTAGCGATATCCAGTTGGTCGGTTTCATATCCTTTGCCGGAGACGGGAGGTGCAGAGTTCTTGTCAGCCCCGGAGGATGAAGCAGGTGCTTGCCCGGAAGCCGGGACTTGGGGGCGTTCTGCGTGGTCACTACCGCAGCCGGTCAGCAGCAAGGCTGCAAGCAGCGCAGGGATCAGTTTCAATCTCATGATGATTCTCCTCTTTAAGTAGTTGTAATAGGTGTAAGATAGGGAGCGCGTTATGTAGTTCAACTGTATATAAACCGACATCGACTCGGAACACTTGTTCCATTGTATTATGATAGGTTTGCCGAGGTTTGGCAAGGGTGCCTATAGCAGCAGATAGGGTGGGAATGATCCAAAATTTCGGTTGCAGACCCCGGGAGTATATGCTATCCTATGTAAAAATATAACAAGACGACGGAAGCACCGTTCTATGACTGCAGATGCTGCAGTATAGAAGGGTGCTTTTTTGCGTTGTCTTGGGAAAAGGAGAATGGAGATATGGATCCGGTGAGGCTGGTACTGGCAGTACAGGACCCTCCATATGCAGAAGCCGTCCTGAATTATGTGCAATCCAGCGATGATGCCACTCGTTTACAGATTGCGGCATTTACTCGCGTGGATGCCCTGCAGCAGTACAAGGAAAAGGGAAAGAAGCATGATCTGGTCGTTCTGGATGGAGCTATGCTGGAGGCCTGGAGGGGCCTTGAGCTGCCTTTGATCCCGGGACGGTGGATTTACCTGAGTGACGGGAGCATCGGCCCTGTGGCGGAGCATGAGGTGGCTGTACCGAAATATCAGCCGATCCCGGAGCTGCTGAGCGGATGGCTTGCTCGAGCGGGCCGAAGTGTGCACAGCAGCCATACGGGCCGGGAGCTTCGGTCTGGAGGGACCCGTGTACTCGGAATGGTCTCGGCAATAGGTCATTGCGGCAAGACGATGATTGCCATGAGCATAGCGCGGCAGCTCGCGGAGCTGGGCTGCCGGGTGCTGTATCTTAATCTGGAAATGCTGAACTCCAGTGAGCAGCTGTTGTCCGAGGAACGTCTGCAGGGCGGCAAGAGCAGCTTTTCCCGGCTGCTGTACGACCTGAAGGTGCTTCAGGAGAACGGAGAAGAGATCGATCTGGGGCCGTACATTGTCAGGAAGGAAGCGTTGAAATGCGATGGACTGGTTGGCGGTGCTGAGGTGAAGGAGATGCTGGAGATGAATGCAGACGATACGGCTGCTCTGCTGGGAGCTCTGCAGGGCCTGAATCGTTATGACATGATCGTTGTTGATAACGATGGATTAAACCAGAAGCTGCTTCAGGCGGTCACCCGGCATGCGGATGAATTGCTCTGGGTCCTGACTGCGGATCATACAGGGCAATGGAAGACGGGGAAGTGGATACAGCATCTTGGCACCCAAGAGATGAACGGCACAGACTTCGCAGCGAAGAGTCGATTTATCATAAACCGCTATACGCCTAAGCTGGATTCAAGGAAGCAGGAGATAACAGCAGATCATGTTCTGCCAATGATGAACAGCTGGGACAGCAGTAACCTATTGGAGCAGCTTCATACTCCTGCCTTTCAGAAGGAGATTCTGAAGCTGTGCCATGAGCTGTATGGAACCGCTCAGTCCTCCGGAGCCTTCATGGATGGAATGCGTGGTGGCGGCAGATGAGTCTGGACGAGATGTTCCACTCGATACGTAATGAAGTCCGGGGCAGTCTGGATTTGTCTGCGGCTGTGAGCAATCGGGAGCTGATGGCGCAGATTGAGGATTATGCCTGGCGCCGGAGCGACATCTCGTCACTGACGGCAGCGCAGAAGCGGGAGCTGATTCGACGTGTGTTTGATTCCTTTCGTGGTCTGGATGTGCTTCAGCCTCTGGTTGACAATCCAGCGATCACTGAAATCATGATTAACAGCCATGAAGAAGTGTTCATCGAACAGGAAGGCGAGGTCAAGAAGCTAAATGTCCGGTTTGAGTCCAGGAACAGGCTGGAGGATATTATCCAGAGTGTTGTCGGGTCCGTGAATCGGGTCGTGAATGAATCGTCTCCCATTGTCGACGCCAGGCTGCAGAATGGCTCCCGCGTAAATATCGTGCTGCCGCCTGTTGCGCTGAAGGGACCGACCATGACCATTCGCAAGTTTCCGGAGTCTCCGATGACGATGGGGCAGCTGGTGGAGCGGGGGGCGTTATCGTCTGAAGCTGCGGAGCTGCTTCGCATTTTGGTGAGGAGTAAATATAACATTTTTATAAGCGGAGGTACAGGCTCCGGGAAGACGACCTTTCTCAATGCGTTGTCTCAATACATTCCGGGAGATGAGCGGGTGATCACGATTGAGGATTCTGCCGAGCTGAAGATCGTCACGGTTCCCAATCTTGTAGCACTGGAGACCAGGAATGCAAATACCGAAGGAAAGGGCGAAATCAATATTCGAGATCTTATCCGCTCCTCTCTTCGCATGAGACCCAATCGTATTATTGTAGGCGAGGTTCGCGGCAGTGAGGCGCTGGACATGCTGCAGGCGATGAACACGGGACATGACGGGTCGCTGTCTACAGGACATAGCAACAGCAGCAAGGATATGATCAGTCGACTGGAAACCATGGTGCTTAGCGGTGGAGAGCTTCCTGTGCAGGTGGTTCGTCAGCAGATCAGCTCGGCGGTGGATATTCTGGTTCATTTATCTCGGCTGCGCGACCGCTCGCGCCGCGTAACAGAGATCAGTGAGGTGGCAGGGCTAAGGGAGGGGGAGGTTCAGCTAAATCCGCTGTATCGTTTCGTGGAGCGGGGAGAGTCTGACGGACGGCTGCGGGGTGAACTGGAACGCTGCGGCAATCCTATTGTACATACGGACAAGCTCTTGATGGCCGGAATGACACGGTGGCCCCTGCAGGAGCTCGGAGAAGCTTCAGAGGGGCTGTGACAAAGGCAGGGAGTCAAGTGATTTTACTGCCAAGAAGGGAAGGGAGGAGGACTATGCAAAGACAGATACAGCTCAGGGATTACAAGCAGTACACGCTCTCATCAAAGCAGCGGATCAGCTTCGCCATCATCGGCTGTGTTCTTTGCTTCATAGCGGGCCATTTGTTCTATCAGAACCCGCTGCTGTCGCTGCTGGTGGCCCCGGCAGGCTTGCTGCTGCCGCGGTTTTGGCGGCAGCATCTGCTTCAGCGACAAAGATCGGCGCTGAATCTTCATTTCAAGCAGGCGTTGTATTCCCTCTCGTCCTCTCTGTCTGCGGGACGTTCTGTCGAGAATGGCTTTAAGGATGCGACTGAGGATTTGAGGCTGCTTTATCCGGGACAGGAGAATGACATGATGTTTGAGCTTCGGGTCATCACAGCCAGGCTTGAGATCGGCGAACCTGTGGAGGCAGCGTTACAGGATTTTGCGGTCCGGGCAGGACTTGATGATATATCCAGCTTCGCCGATGTTTTTGTCACCTGCAAAAGAACAGGCGGAGATTTGGTAGAGGTGATCCGCCGGACCTCCTCCGTCATTGGAGAGAAGCTGGATATCCAGCAGGAAATTGCCGTGATGGTGGCACAGAAGAAATTTGAATCCAAAGCGATGATGGCTGCACCGTTCCTGCTCCTGTTATTTATGAATTTCACGGCAGGTGATTATATGCAGCCTATGCATAATAGCGGCGCTGGTATTGTGATTTCAACGCTGGCTCTGAGTGCGCTTGCCGGCTGCTGCTGGTGGATTTCAAGAATGATGGATATTCGCGTCTAGAGACAGCGGGATACTTCAGATGCTGAGGTGATGAAGGAAATGCTGACATTTGGTGCGGCGGTACTGCTGATATTGCTGGCAGGAGCCTGGCTGGGGCTTTATTACCGTCACCATGCGCGGTACCGGCTCTGGAGCCGGATTCCGGTGAGTGGACTGAAGCTGCAGAAATGGCTTGCACCGGGATTGCACCTGCTGGAACGCACTTCTCTTTTGCAGCGTGCACCTACGCTGTATTATCGGACTGAACGTTCCGTACAGAAGCTGCACGGCCTGCGTTTAAGCAGAGAGAAGACATTGCTGGTTCTCGCAGAGGCTATGTCATATGGATGGGCTGCGCTGATCGCAGGCAGCTCCATAGCTCTACTAACCGGAGAGGGTATAGGGATGATCGCGGGCGTGCTGCTCGGAGGTCTGCTGCCGATATCCATGCTGCGTGATCTGGAGCGCAGGGTGATCATGCGGGAGCAGGATATTGTAATGGAGCTTCCAGAGCTGCTCAACAAGCTGGTCCTGCTCGTCGGGGCAGGTGAAACCGTGCAAAAGGCTTTGCTGCACTGCTGTCATCGTTCAGACAACGATACGCATCCGCTCTATATGGAGCTGAGGATGATGGTTTCCGAGTGGGAAGGCGGTCATTCCTTTCAGGAGGCATTTGAGCAATTCAGCAGGCGCTGCGCGGTGCAGGAGATTTCCGTGTTTACGACCACAGTGCTTCTTTATTTCAAAAGGGGTGGAAGCGACTTTGTATTAGCCCTGCGGGATCTATCGCGAGTGCTGTGGGAGAAAAGAAAAGCTATTGCCCGCACAAGAGGGGAGCAGGCCTCCTCCAAGCTGGTGTTTCCGATGGTTGTTATTTTCATGGTAGTTCTGGTCTTGATCGGAGCTCCGGCATTAATGATGATAAATATCTAGAAGGGAATGGATAAGTTATGAAATTATCTACAATTATGAATCCGGTAAGACGCTTTTGGAAGGATGAGGAGGGGCTGGGAACGCTGGAGGTAATTTTGATTATTGTGGTGATCCTGGTCATTGCTCTGATATTTAAAGAACAGATCACGATCTTGGTAAACAATCTTTTTGACAATGTAAATGAGAAAACTGAAGAGTTTCTTAAGTAGTCGATCGTTGTGGAGGGATGACAGGGGACAGTTTACAATTGAAGCTTCTCTCGTTCTTCCAATCGTGTTCCTCGTCGTAGCTATGCTGTTATTCCTATGCCTGTATCTGTATCAGAAATCCTTTCTCACTCAAGCGTCTTCCGCCGTGTCAGAGCGTGCCTCCTTCATGTGGGACAACAGTTATAAGGAAGCAGTCAGCGGCTCAGTTGAACCTGGTCTGTATGACAGCCTGTATTGGCGATTGAAGGATGACCATCTGCTGTCAGGCTTGTTTCAGTTAGGGCAAGCTGAGAGTCAGGTGTCCCTTCAGCTGCCTGGAGGAGCGGCTTCAGAAGCTGATTTACCCGAAGTAAAGCTGTCCAAGGCATCTTTGGCGGTACCGGCTGGCATGGAGGGAGAGCTGCGTTATGAGAACAAGCTGCTGCTGCGGCGGGTGTATACTCAGCTGTCCTGGCCATCTGTCATCCAGCCGCTGGATCATTTACTATCCGGGGGGATGGAGCTTAAAGCTTTGTCTCAGTCGGTGATCGTGGATCCGGTGGAGTTTATACGGACTGTGGAGCTGATGCGCTATTATGGCTCCCGATTTGCACAATCCGGGGGAGGCCGTATGGATCCGAAAGCCGCTGCACAGGTGCTGGGACGATTTGGGGGAGAGCTCCAGTGATGAGAAGAGTTTTCCGGAGAGAAGAAGGCGCGGTATCTATTTTTTTGATGATCGCGTTATCGGTCGTGTTTATGTTCGTTGCCGTGTTTATTGATTATGCGAGAATTGCCGCGATGAAGGTGCAAGGGGAACGTCTGGCTCATGCTGCGGTGCGCTCTGTCATGTCAGCTTATGATCCGCAGCTTCAGCAGAACTATGGACTTTATGCGATTGGCGAGACCCGCGGAGATCTGATCATGGGAAAAACTTTAAATGAAAGCCTCAAGCCATCCCCCCGTGCAGATGCATTTCCGCTGCTCCCGTTACGGCTTGACAGCTCAGCGCTTCAGCTACAACGGCCGCTGGGGACCTATGACATCTTTAATCGCCAGATTAGTGAGGATATGAAGTACAAAGCCCCTATTGATTTTACATTGGAGATGCTAAGTAAATTCAAGCCGATGTCTCAATCCATGAAGGAGGCCTCGAGCACCTTTGATGTCCTGAAGAAGCTCGGCAAGCTGTATGACCAGCGGGAGAAAGAGCTGGACGATATGCTGGAGAAGCAAAGAAAGGCAGGGCAGCAGGCGCCGCCATTATCCAGGCTAGTCCTGCAGCCTCCGGGCAGTCAGATCTCTGATGAAGTCCTTGGAGGAGCCATTGCAACGGCAGGCGATGCGGCATCTCAATACCAGGATTACATGAATAAATCAGCCGAGGATGCATCGCGGGAGAGCGATGAGAAGCTGTATACCGACCTGCTCCGGAAATACCTGGAGGGCACTGCCTCCATGTCTTCCACTCTTGCTGCAGGGGTCAGGGGAGCCTCATCGAGGCATGAGGCTCTGCTTCAAGAGGCGGAAGAGCACTTTAAGAAAGCGCAGCAGCTGAATGAAGAGATGAAGCAGGTCATTGAAGAAGCGGAGTCCCGTTCTGCCAGCAGCGGGTATGATGCGCTATCTCATCAAAGTGTACCAGGCACGGACAGCAGCAGCGCTGGAGATGCGCCCATGATTCAGTCCATTCGGCAGCAGACCGGAAAGCTGATTCATCATGATTCATTTCTAGACAGCTTTCAAGCTGAAATCAATCGTCAGAAGAATGAGTGGGGGCCTGTGGTGCAGAAACTGGACGCACTGGCAGGCTCTCTCGGAAGCTCCGCAGCAGCATCTTCCGTTAGTAGAGCCAGCAGATCTGTGGAGGAATACATTCAGGAATATAGTGATCCCGGGACAAGAAATAAGTTGAGTCAGAAGCAGCTTGAGCTAGAGCAGCTTCGTTCCTCGGACAAAGAACGGAAAGCGCTGGAAGGAGAGGCTCGCGGAAAGCTGAAGCAGGCTGAGCGATGGATGGCGGCTCTTCATGGGGGCAAAGAGAGTGGCGAGGTTCAGGCTCAGTTCAAGGAGCTCAAGCGTTATTATGACGACAGCCTATCCTTTAACGCGGTGGCTGCCGAGGAAGACCGCAGAGGGACAGAGTGGGAGAGTGATCCCTATGACGCGGGGCATGCCTCCATGGATCAGATGGATGGTTCCTTCGCTGCCATGGGAGGGCTGATGGATGGCGTTATGGATGAGCTGTTTCAGAATGAATACGCCGTGCACTATTTCTCGCACTACGACATAACAGAGCTGTCCGGGCTTTCAGATCCCGGCACGCTGTCTGGCTTTACGCCACCTGATCTCAAAGAGCAGGAAGTGGAGTATATCCTATACGGCTTCCACAACGGATACGCCAATATTGCTGCTGCTTACGGTGAGATTTTTGCGTCTCGCCTGGCCATTCGAACGATGGAGGGCTTTGTGGTCAACAGCAATAAAGGAAACCCGCTCTTGATTCTCGCAGCGGCGATCCTGTACGGCGTCGAGAAGGCCATTGAAGATATGATTGCACTGAGCACGAAAGGGTCGGTGGAGCTGTCCAGATATATGCCGGTTGAAATGACCTACAGAGATCATTTGAGATTGTTTCTGTTTCTACATAGCCATAACGACAAGAAAATGTCGCGCATGCTGGCGCTCATTCGTTTTCATACCGGCATCAACCCGGCGGAAAGAGCAACCTACGCCTCGGGTGAGATCGAGCTGGGAATGAAGCTATGGTTTCTTCCTGGAGTGACTAAGGCTCTGGGGGCGGTAATGGATCACGGTGATGATGCTGTAAAGGGCAGTGAATATATCATTACTCGCCGAGCAGATTTTTCCTATTAGGAGACAGCGATGATGAAATGGACAGTAAGGAAGACGCCGCCGGAAATGAAACAGCGGAACGCTGCATGTGAAGCCGGCAGCATGGTGCTGGAGGCCGCAATGGTGCTTCCGCTGTTTATGTTTTTTGTCATTTTTCTAATTTATATCATTCAAATGACCATTATTTCGACCGCTCTGCAGACGATGGTATCGGACAGTGTGAAGACTGTGGCAGCGCATATATACCCGGTCTCGATCGCAGTACAGTCATCAGGCGGGGCGAAGAGAGAGGGAGAGATGGAGTCAGGGGGCTCCTCTTTCGAAAATGCCTCCAGCTCGCACTGGGAGGTTCCCAAGCTCTCCCTTCAAGACTGGGCAGCAAGGTACAGCGCTACTTTACCTGAGCCTGTGAAGGGCTGGATGAATACTGCCGCGGCAGCAGGAGACGAGCCTTTACAGCAGCTAAAGAATCAGGCCGCCGAGGCCGTACTAGATCCGGTCATCAAGCCGATGCTCCGGCCTTTTATTCCGGGAGGACTGCTGGAATATGAGCGTATTCATGTATCCAATGTCTCCATTCCCAATTTGAAGAGCGGCAAGCATCCATATTTCGGGATTGAGGTCAGCTATGAGCTTCCAATCCAGGTTCCGTTCTTGAACCGAAGCATTGTGCTTCAGGCCAAATCCCAGGAACGGCTCTGGATCGGAGATACCGGAGAGGGGGGCTCAGAAGGTGATGCTGGGGCTGAAGATGGAGCATCGGGTGGAATTGAGCTGCTGGAAAAGCCGAACCCTGCTGTGGCCAGCAAGCAAGCGCGGGTTAGAGCCAAGCTGGCTCCGGGTACTGCCGCACAAATGTCGGTGTATTACAAATCCGGAAAAAGTACAGCCAAGTACTTGGGCTGGAAAACCGCAGATGAGCAGGGCTTCATTGAATGGGAGTGGAACGTCGGCTTTAATACAACCCCAGGGTCCTGGCCCTTTGTCATTGAAACTGCAGACGGTGACAGGATCGAGGTCATGTTTACTGTGGTTGAAAGGCCCTAGATCGGCGGTAGAACGAAAGAGAAAGGACGAGGTGCGATGAATATCGCTTTTTGGATATGTGCTGTGTTTCTTGCGGCAGCTTTCGTCATGGATCTGCGGTACATGAGAATTCCTAATATGCTCACGGTGCCCTCTGCATTGCTGGGGTTGGGATATCACGGCGGTACCGGCGGCGTGGAGGGTGTATTGTTTTCGCTGCAGGGCATGGCAGCAGGCTTTGGCATTGTGCTCGTGATGTATCTGGCAGGAGCCGTCGGTGCAGGGGATGTAAAGCTCTTCGGGGCAATTGGTGCCTGGTGCGGGCTATGGTTTACGATTCAGGGCGTGTTTTATTCCGTGTTCTGTGCTGGCATCATTGGTCTTTGCATCGTGATATGGCGCCGGGAGATCCGGCTTCGCTTCAAAAGGATTGTTTTTCAGGCCGCTGAAATGTTGAGGTTTAAAGCGGCCTTCAGCAGCAAACAGCAAGGCGGGCAGCTGCGCTTTCCATTTATGCTGGCGGTGCTGCCGGGAATGCTCTGGACTTATTTTGCTCAAATGTAGGAGGGAACAGCCGTGTTCGGAATGACACGTGATTTTGTTCAGAATGCCGGGACACTAATGGTGCTGGCAAAAGATCAGGGGCTGGATGAAAAGGACATCAGTCATGTTCAGATGGGGATGATCCGGGCTGTCAGCATTCCGCACTTTTTGCCGCTCTATCTCAAGGAAATGGACTGCAGCATAACACTGGAATATAACATCTCCGGCAAAAAAATGCTGTCACAGGTGCTGCGAACCGAAAAGCTGACTTTGACCGAATTCTATGCCCTGCTGCTCCAGATCGTCACGGCGCTTCAGGATAGCGGGAAGTACATGCTCAAAGCAGACCAGTACGTTTTGAATGAAGAATACATGTTTCTAGAGGGGCCGCTGCACAGCGGACTGATCTATCTTACCTACCTGCCGTTTACCGCGGGTGTATGGGCTTCGGAGCAAAGCCTGGCTGACAGCATTAAAAGCCTGGTTACCCGCTGGCTTGCTCTTGTTAAAGAGCTGCAGGGCAATGGTATTCAATCGCTCCTGCACGCCTGTTCACAGGAAGAATTTGAGCTGGCCGGGCTGAAGAAGCTGCTGCTGGGCTTAATGGCTGGGTCGGGTGAACATGATGCGGCTGTTCAACACCAAGCAGAGGTCGCGCAGCTTGTTTCCCACACAGCGGATGCCCTGCATCTACGGAGCGGCGCGGATACTCGGAGTAAGCCGAATGTGAAAAACGAGCCAAATCCGCTGAATGCCTCTCATATGCCCAGTGCGCCGCAAATTCCACACATCCGTAATGGCTCCAGCTCTTCAAAGAGTCCTGTGACTCCTTTCCCGGGAGCAGCTCAACCGCAGCGTGGGCGAGAGGAACGCCCTCTGCAAACGGTGTGGAATGCCAATTCCGTGAAGCAGCTGCAGGTGAACATGACAACAGGCTCGCCGGGATTACCAGCATCCGGAGCATCCGGAACTGAAGCTTGGGAGAGCGGAGGCTGGGATGAGCTATATGATGATGAGCCGAGGCAAACCTCCTCCAGCGTGTACTGGCTGCTGGGCGGTTTACTCGCGATCGCTGTGGTGTGGCGCTTTGTATATATGGATGCACCATCAGCTGGAGGGATGTGGTTGTCCAGCGCAGCTTCAGCTGTTCTTGGCACTATCGCCGTTCTGGGCTGGAAAGGGAGGCTCGGCCTGCTCCAAGGCTGGTTCTCGAAAAAGGTGTCAGATCGTATGGATGCCGGAATGCCTGAGGATGTGTCGGGACCGCTTCACTTCGACCGGAAAGAGGCAGAGAAGCATATCTTCTCTTTGGAGCGGTTTACCGGCCTGCTGTCGGGGCGGGGTGGAAAGAAGGACCGTAGCGGCCATACCCCAGATCTGGACTCCCCGCCCGGGTCGGAGAAATGGAGATGGAACAAGCCTCCTTCTTCAGGCCATGACTACGGAGATCATGGTGACGATCAGTTGTCGCCGCATGATGAAGGCTTGCCTGGGAGCGGGTATCGCGATTCGGCCAATGTGCGAAATGCCGGCTCTATGGCACTTTATGACGGTGCTGTAAACAACCAAGCGATGCCGATGGATCAGCTGCTGCAGGAGCGCTTTCAAGGATCGTCCATCGGAGGGATCGGCAAAGATCCTGCGGCAGTAAGCGCGTCCGGGTTCGCGGCTGCGGCTGCTGTTTCTGAAGACGGAGGGACTGTGCTGCTGCAGCCCCGAACAGGATATGGGTCAGATGCAGCAGATAGCACAGGCAGCCCGCGCCCCTATCTGGAGGTATCCTTGCCTTCCCGGCAGGAATCTGAACGGGTAGAGCTTGACCAGGCTCACTTTATTATTGGCCGTTCCGGTGAGGTCGCCCAGTACGTGGCGGCGTCAGCAGGTGTATCTCGTGCGCATGTCGAGCTGTCCCGGAGCCCGGAAGGCTACAAAATCAAGGATCTCGGCTCCAGAAATGGAACGCTTCTGCGCGGGGAGCCTATGGTGGCTTACAAGGAATATATGCTGGGAGAAGGAGATGTATTTGTGATTGCTGAAGGGCAGTATACGTTTCGGGCCTCTTGAGAGCTGACTTGCTGAAGCTGTGCGATGCTCTATGCCCGATGCCCTATGCCTTTCACATTATACCGCTTCGGTCATCAGCCCCCTCTTTCTCCTAACAGAGGATTTCACAGAACAGACTGCTGCTGTATGTAAGCCAGAATAACAAAGACCGCACGGCCCGAAGGCTGGCGGTCTTGTTTCATTATTTATTGATTAAGTGCTGGTAAGGAGAATAATCGATGCCTTTTTTGTGAAGAAAGTTCATTAGGAATTTGTAATCCCGACGCGGTGTCGCGACGATATAGCCTTTGATGCAGTGATCACGTGTGACTTCCCTCGCTCCGCTCTCTACGGCAATCTTGCCGATCTCGGCAGCAATGGAATGCTTGGCGATATCCCGGAATGGGCCGGGCACGGGCTGTACTAATTCATCCAGAAAGCTCTTCGATTCGTCCGTCCACAGGGGGCGGCTGGTCTCTACCCAATGGTTCTGCCAGTCGAGCTTGGACTTGCCGTCTGCCTTGGGCAGCACCTTCAGGAATTTACGAAACATAAAAAATCCGCCGACCGTCATCAAGCCGAGCATGACCCAGCCCCAAAAAGCGATTGAATACATAAACCACGACGGTGGACCGCTGGTGGTCAAGGTCTGGAAGGATGCCGAAAGGTTAACCATATATAGAATCTCACCTCAATACGTTCTTTTCCAAAAAGACAGCTTTCGTAAGAATTATATCGCATTTCTAGATTTATTTCAGCTTTCGGGCTAAAATAGGTGATAATTGTTTGAAAAAAAAGGGGGATGCAGCATGCTGAAAATCGGTTCCCACGTGTCCTTCTCCGGACAGGGGCTCCTGACAGCGGCAACGGAGGCCAATTCATACGGCTCCAGCTCGTTTATGATATATACCGGCGCACCGCAGAATACGCGGCGTAAGCCCATGGATACGATGTTCCTTGAAGAAGGAAATGCTCTAATGAAGGAAAGCGGTATTGATGAAATTGTAGTGCATGCGCCTTACATTATCAATCTGGGCTCCTATAAGGAGAACACCTATGAGCTGGCGGTAACGTTTTTACAGGAAGAAATCCGCCGTACGCAGGCTGCGGGCGTGAACAACATCGTGCTTCACCCTGGTGCGTATACGGACATGGATGCCGATTATGGGATCGACCGGATTGCACAAGGGCTGAACGAGGTGCTCGGGGGCACGAATGAAACCGAGGTCAAGATCGCCCTGGAAACGATGGCAGGCAAAGGCACGGAGATGGGACGAAGCTTCGAGGAAATGGCCCGGATCATTGATAAAGTGAAGTACAATGAACGACTTGCAATCTGCCTCGATACCTGTCACGTGCATGATGCCGGCTACGACATTGTAGAAAACCTGGACGGTGTGCTGGACGAGTTTCACCGGCTGATCGGACTGGACCGTCTTACTGTGGTGCACTTGAATGACAGCAAGAATCCGCGCGGTGCAGCCAAAGACCGTCATACTCCGCTGGGTACAGGCTGGATCGGCTACGAGGCGATCAAGAAGGTAGTTCACCATGAACGGCTTCAGGGCAGACCATTCATTCTGGAGACGCCGTGGATCGGCAAGGATGCCAAAACCCAGCGTCCGATGTACGAGATTGAAATTGCGCTTCTCCGCGGCAATGTAGAAGAACGCTTTGGATCGGAATTTCTGTCACAGGTGAAGGAGCTTGGCGCTTTCTTTGAGGGACAGAACATTGCAGGCCGGCCGTTCGTGCTGGACACTTGGAATTTGCTCAAGTCGGACGCCAAGGCGAAGAAGGCTGATCCCCGCGAGCCCATGGAACGGCTGTATGATCTTGTTGCGGGTGCAGGCCTGCTGCCGGACGTAAGTGAAGAAGGAATAAATCAGCGTATCGTTGCCTGGCTTGCGGGACAGGAAAAATAAGCTCTAAGCTCATGCTGGCTGTTAGAAGAAGGAGATCGAACGTCTGACCTTAGCGTCACCGGCGGCACGCCATGTCATGAAGTGATGCCGAAGAAGACAGAACGGCCGCCTGCTGGAATTAGGGACAAGCCTGCAAGCAGCGGCCGCGCCTGATTGAAGATCATTTTAGAAGGAATCAGAAGGAGTACATTTACAATGGACATTCACATTCACAAAAACACACCGTCCGCGGCTGAGCGCGAGAACCGTGCCCGCATGCTGATTGCGTGCCCGGACGGACCCGGCATCGTAGCTGCGGTGTCCCGCTTCCTGCATGAGCATGGAGCGAACATCGTTCAATCCGACCAATATACGATGGACCCTGCCGGGGGCATGTTCTTCATGCGCATCGAGTTCGATTTGCCGGAGCTGGCGCACAAGCTGCCGGAGCTGGAGACCTCATTCCGTGAAGTCGCTGAGCGGTTCAGCATGGAATGGAATATTAACAACACTTCACGCAAAAAGCGTCTTGCGATCTTCGTCTCCAAGGAGGATCATTGTCTGGTCGAGCTGCTATGGCAATGGCAGGCCGGTGATCTGGATGCAGACATCGCTATGGTGGTTAGCAATCATACAGACATGCAGGAGTATGTCGAGTCATTCGGGATTCCGTTCCATCATATCCCGGTCACCGCGGATACCAAACCGGAAGCGGAGCAAAGGCAGCTTGACGTGATCGGAGAGGATATTGACGTAATCATCCTCGCCCGCTATATGCAGATTATCAGTCCGCAATTTATTCAGCATTATCGCAACCGGATCATCAATATTCACCACTCGTTCCTGCCCGCATTTGTCGGCGGCAAGCCGTATGCTCAAGCCTATAACCGCGGCGTCAAAATCATCGGCGCAACGGCCCACTACGTAACCGAGGAGCTGGATGGCGGCCCGATTATCGAGCAAGACGTTCAGCGTGTCAGCCACCGGGATGAGGTCACTGAGCTGAAGCGGATCGGTCGGACGATCGAGCGGGTAGTGCTGGCCAGAGCGGTAAAGTGGCATATTGAGGACCGCATCTTAGTGCATCACAACAAAACGGTAGTATTCTAAGAGGGCTTTGCCTGTTTTTGCCTAAAACCACGAATAACCAAGCACCAATGCTCTATATGAAGCAAACATTGAATATGCCTATTGGAGCAGCCTAATACTTGCTGCAGAGATCAACATCCCGCTCCTTTTTCATGTGGAGCGGGATGTTTTTTTGTGGATCAGCAAACTTTTAGCCACGGTGATTCGTCTTACATCATAGAAGGCATAGACCAAGAACTTCAAATACATAAGAACTGCTTGGAAGCCATGGTCGTCAGATATAAGGAGAGGGGAATTATATGTTGTCATTGTCCATGATAAGAAAAGGATGTCTGCTGCTGACAGCCATCTTGCTGCTGGCGGCTGGCTTGGCTGTTCCGCAGCTAAGCGGCACAGCGAACGCGGCACCTCAGGTTGAAATGCAGACAGAGCTAGGGTACGAGGGAGTGTTCAAGCAAGGGAAATGGAATCCATTAAGAATCATGCTAAAGAGCAGTGAGGATCTCGCCGGCGATATCGTGATCCAGCTGCAGAACAATAACGGTATGGGAGAGGCAGCTTCATACGTTCAGCGGGTGGAGCTGCCTAAAGATACAGAGAAAGAGATCGTCATTGCGATTCCCGGCGTCTTTCTGACGAAGGATAACAATACAATCACCTTCTATGAGGGTTCCTACAGTGAAGGAAAGCCGGTTGCGATCTCCGGCAGCAAAACCTACTTGTCCAAAAGTGCCGTTGCAAGCACGATTGTCGGTGTGCTGTCCGCGGACCCGGATACGATGAATTTTCTGAACACTTTGAACGGAAAGGGCAACAGCATCGTCAGAGCTCCACTTCAGGCAGATGATATTTATGAAAATGCTATGCTGCTGGATGGTCTGGACGTGCTGGTCATGAACAATTTTGCCTCGGATACCCTGACAGAGCGACAGCAGGAGAGCATCACTTCATGGGTTCAATCCGGAGGGACGCTGGTTCTGTCCGGCGGGGCAGGCTACGCCAAGACCTCCGCACCGTTTCTCGACATCGCTCCGGTACAGCCGGAAGGAACAATGGACGTTGACAGCTTGCCGGAGCTGGTACAGCTGGGCAGAAAACCGCTTAGTCTGGCGGACACACTGACCCTTTCCAAGGGTTCGGTCGTGGAAGGGGCGGTCGTTGATACGATAACAGCAGGTGCGCCGCTGTTTGCTCATCGCGATGTGGGACAGGGCAAGGTTCGGTATGCCGCATACGACGTCAGCATGGAGCCCGTCAGTTCCTGGGCGGGACACGCTGCAGTCTGGGCTTCGGTTCTAAAGAATGACCTGCCGATGAGTAATGGTGGATATAACCCGTCCATGGACCAGCTCAGCTATACGTTGGAATTTTTTCCTTCTATTCAAATGCCATCGTTCCCCGTGCTGCTCTGGATGCTGATTATTTACGCCTTCGTTGCGGCACCGCTGCTATACTTTATCCTCAAGAAGGCGGATAAGCGGGAATGGGCCTGGTTTCTCATTCCGCTGGTCGCGGTCATTGCAAGTGCCGCAGTATATATGGCAGGCTCTACCGACAAGACAGAGGAAATGGCGCACACGCTGAATATTGTGGAGCTGGATGGAGCCGGCCTAGGAACGATAGATACGGCCACGGCATTATTTACACCTCGAAGTGGTGATTACCAGGTTGAATTCCCGCAGAACACGTATGTGAAAACCCAGCGCAGATCAGGCGGCTTCGTGACTAATCTGGGAGAAAATAAAAACTTCATCCGCGTGGAGCAGGAGCAGACGAAGCTGGAGCTAAGGGACATGCCGCAATGGTCACTCGCTAAAATGTGGGCTCGGCGTGCAGCGCCTGAGCAAACCGGACAATTTGCGGTTACCCTCGACATTAATGATAACGGCGAAATCGCCGGGAAAGTAACCAATGAAACGCTTCATGATTTGGATCAGGTTGTGCTCGTAGTGGGAGGCACCGCCTATAAGGTTGGAGATATTTCTGCCCGGGGAACAGCAGATATTCCGTCAGACAAGAAGTCCATGATCACGTTAATGGGATCTGATCTGGCGTATCAGCTTTATCCATACCCGAACCAGGGCAGGGATTCTTTTAATCGGCAGCGGGATATGTTGTCCGCGTACACGTATCAGCAGGGTAATTTCTCGACCAGTGCGTATGTTGTGGGGTGGAGTGACGAGGAGCTGTCGAGCTATACGGTTGGAGGAAGCTTCATCCCGAGCGACCAGCTTAATCTGTGGACCCAGAGTGTAGAGCTGGACTGGAGCCAAAAAGGTGCCTTCAGCATTCCGTATGGTTTCCTGACTCCTCAAGTAAGTCAGGTCAATGCCACGAACTTTTTTGTTTATCCGCACGGCATTGAAATGGGTCAAGGAAGCATCACGGCGGAGTTTCAACTCCTGAGCAATCCAAATGCCAGATATGATGAATTCTCAATCAAAGAAATCAAGCAGGGAAACAACATTACCATGGAAATCTGGAATGCAGAGCAAGCGGCTTGGGAGGTGCTTCCTGCCAATCAGAATACGTATGACGTCATGGACAATACAGAGCGTTACATTGTAGATAACCAAATCCGACTCTCCATCCAATCCAAGGGCCAGGGGATGATCCAGATGCCGGAGCTGACCTTAAAGGGGGAGAATCAATAAATGATAGAAATCAGAGATCTGAAAAAGCGATACGGCTCCTTTGAAGCCCTGAAGGGGATCAATCTCGACATTGAGCAAGGAACGGTATTCGGCTTTGTTGGGCCGAACGGAGCCGGTAAATCAACCACCATGTCTATTCTCGCCACGCTGGCTCTGCCTACCTCGGGAACAGCCAAGGTGGGGGGCTATGAGGTGACCGAGTATCCCAAGGAGGTGCGCAAGCGGATTGGCTATATGCCGGATTTCTTCGGTGTGTACGATCAGCTGAAGGCGACAGAATACCTTCACTTCTACGGAGCAAGCTACGGGCTTCCGCGTGCAGAGCGGGAAAAGCTGATTCCACAGCTGCTGGAGCTCGTCAATCTGAGCGATAAAAAAGATACCTATGTCGACAGCCTGTCACGCGGGATGAAGCAGCGGCTTTGCCTGGCCCGGTGTCTGGTGCATGATCCGGAGGTGCTTATTCTGGATGAGCCGGCCTCAGGGCTGGACCCGAGAGCGCGGATTGAGATGCGCGAAATATTGAAAGAGCTGAAGCTGATGGGCAAGACGATTATTATCTCCTCGCATATCCTGCCCGAGCTGGCAGAGATGGTGGACCAGATCGGAGTTATCGAGCATGGAGAGATGGTGGCCCAGGGCAAGGTGTCGGATATCCAGAATCGCCTGCGTGTCAAGAAGGTCATCCACATTCGCACACTAGAGCCGGAGAGCGGCCTGAGCGACAAGCTTCGGGATGAGCCGTTTGTGACCTCGGTGCTGACTGACAATACGGGAGTCCATGTGCATTTTAGTGGTGATGATGCCCAGCAGAGCGAGCTGCTGCGGGAAGTTATTTCCTGGGGAATTCCTGTGGTGTCATTTCAGGAGGCACAGAGTAATCTGGAGGATGTATTCCTTGAAATTACGAAGGGAGGGACTGCGGAATGAACTGGAGCCGAAAATTAATCAATCCGGTGCTGGATAAAGAATTCCGACTTCGCATGCGCTCTCCGAAATCCATGCTGTCTGTCCTTTTGTATGTGATGGCACTGGGCGGAGTGGCCATGGCTTTTATCTATATATTTCTGTATTTAGAGCAGGGCGGACAGCAGCGTTTTGACCCTTCCATGAGCCGATCCATGTTCTATGTACTAAGCTTTGCTCAGCTTGTTCTGATTGCATTCATGGCACCGGCCCTGACCGCCGGCGTCATTAGCAGCGAGCGGGAAAAGCAGACGCTTAGCATGCTGCTGACGACTCAGCAGAGCTCGGCTACGATCGTGCTGAGCAAGCTGCTGTCTTCACTCAGCTTTATGGCTCTGATCGTTTTATCTACATTGCCAGTGTACAGTATTGTGTTTTTATATGGAGGAATTTCACCCCAGCAGCTTATCTCAGTATTTTTATTTTATTTATTCGTTATGCTGCTGCTGGGCTCGCTTGGTGTCATGTTCTCAACCCTGTTCAAAAGAACGATTGTTGCGATCATCGTCACCTACGGAGCGGGATTGTTTATTTTCCTCGGGACCGGACTGCTTTTTTTGTTTTTTATGAGTCTGGATTCACGGGATCTGATGATCAATGGAGCACCGCCCGTAAACTCGATCTCCTGGACCGGGTATATTCTGGGACTGAACCCTGCTGGTGCGCTCATCAGCTTGTTTGAGCCGAGCTTTTCCAAAGAGGTTTTTTACATGATGCGGGGAGGCTCTTCGCTGAACAGTAAAGCGCCGATCCAGCTGTGGCAAGAGTTTGTAATCGTGTATTCGGTCGTTATTGTGCTGGTTCTCATGGTTGCAATCCGGAAGATTCGGCCTGTTAAGCGGGGCAGCTGGATGAGGAGAAAATCACCCAAGCCGCAGCAGCCACCTGAAAGCGTTAGCCGGGAAGGCTAGATGAATATTTAAAGCACAGGTACAGCTGTGTCTGCACATCAGAGAAAGGGGCGTAAGGAATGGACAGTATTTTGCGACTCATTGAAGCTGCCAGACGAAGGCTGCAGGCGTTTAAGGCGGCAGTGTATGGATTGTACGGCTTGTTGGCCGGCCTGCTGCTTGCGCTGATTCTGCTTGCAATGGGACGGATTGTCCCAATCCCGGCGCTGAACATATGGGCTTCAGTCCTTCCTGTCGCAGGATTGCTCATCGGAGGGGCAGGGGGCTGGCTCCGGCGGGTGCCCCTGAAGGAAGCCGCTGCCGTCATGGACAACATGCCAGAAGGCGTGGAACGGAGCGATATGATGACGACAGCGCTGTCGTTCGCCCGTGAGGATTCAGAAGCTGTACGCTATCAGCGTCAGCAAGCGGAAGGCTATGGCCAGCAATATGTGGACAGGATTCAGAGCCGGCTGCCAGTACCCAGACCGCAGAAGCTGATCATAGCGAGCAGCCTGGGCGTGCTGGCTATGCTGATCCTGATGCTGATTCCGAATTCCATGGACCAGAAGATCGAAGCGGCGAAAGAGCAGCGCCAGTGGGTGAAAGAGCAGATTCAGAAAAGTGAAGAGCTTGCCGAGTCACTTCAAAATGAGGGGGAGAGCTCTGAAGAGAAGCAGCTGCTGCTGGAGCAGATTCAAGAGCTGAAGCAGCAGCTTCAAGCACTGAAGCAGCCGGAGGAAGCGCTGGAGAAGCTGGAGCAAGCTATGGAGAAGCTGGACAAAATGACAAAGCAGCAAGAGGCGCTGTCCAAGAAGGTATCCCAGCTCGCTCAGCAGATGCAGCAGCAGCCCCGGCTGGCGCAGGCAGGCCAGAGCCTGGAGCAAGGGAAGACGGAGCAGCTGAAGCAGGATCTGGACCGTTTGAAGCAGGAGGCGGCCAGAATGTCAGAGGAAGAGAAGAATAAGCTGGCCGAGGAGCTGGAGAAGCTGGCAGAAGAAGCAGCCAAGAAAGAAGCTGACCCGCTGTCCAGTGCTCTTCAAATGGCTTCAGAAAGTCTGAAGAAAGGCTTGACTGAGGAGCAGCAGCAGGCGCTGCAGGAGCTGGCGGAGGAGCTGGCCAAGGCAGCACAGGACAAGAATGCTGCTGAAGCGGCCTCTTCCCTTTCATCAGAGCTGGCCTCAGCAGTGGCCTCCCAAGGCTTGAAGCTGGCGGAACAGATGGCGGCTTCGGGTATGCAGGTTTCGGACTCCTGGGCACGAGGCGGCAGTGCAGAAGCGCTCGCACAAGGCAGTGGCGCTGAAGGGCAAGCTTCAGAGCAGACCGAAGGGGCCGGCTCGGATAGCGGCTCTTCAGCTGGTGCGCAGGGGACAGGTGGCCAGGGCTCGGGCCAAGGCCAAGGGTCTGGTCAGAAAGGCGCCGGCGGACAGGGCACTGGCACAGGCCAGGGAACGGGTGGCGCCGGCGGTGGAAGAGGCGGCCAAGGTTCAGGTGCCGGACTCAGCAGCGGAGGCCGGGAGCTGGTCACAACTCCCCGTGGCCTGGAAGGCAGCGGCAATGTGCAGAATGATAAGGGAGAGCTGAACGGAACCGGCGGAGGAGACATTCAAAAGGGCGGCGTATCGCCAACGATGCCAGGGACGTCAAGGCCGTATGAGGAAGTATATCAGGATTACGCTGTACAGGCGCGGCGCTCACTGGAGCGCAATCTTCTTCCCGAGCAGATGCAGGGACTGGTCGAGGACTATTTTACCCAAATCAATCCGAATCCGTAGACTGATCAAGAAAGGCAGGACATAGTATGTCTGAGATTATGATGAAACCGAAGGAATGGACCGATCAAATAGCCAGACTCCGGCAGCAGATTGGTCAAGTCATTGTGGGGCAGGAGGAAGTGGTAGAGCAAATGCTGTGGTGTATTTTCGCCGGCGGTCATGCGCTGCTGGAGGGGATACCTGGACTTGGGAAAACGATGCTGGTCAGCACGATCTCCAAAGCGCTGGATTTATCCTTTTCCCGAATCCAGTTCACACCCGATCTGATGCCAAGTGACATTACGGGTACGAACATTCTGTCCTTCGGACAGCAGGGCAGTACGGGAATGTCATTTCAAAAAGGCCCGCTGTTCAGCAGCATCGTGCTGGCTGATGAGATTAACCGTGCCACACCGAAGACTCAAAGCGCCCTGCTGGAGGCGATGCAGGAGAAGACGGTAACGGTGGGCGGTGAGACGCATACGCTCCCGAGACCCTTTTTCGTTCTGGCTACCCAAAACCCGCTGGAGAATGAAGGGACCTATCCGCTTCCTGAGGCCCAGCTCGACCGTTTTCTGCTCAAAATTGAGGTTTCCTACCCTAGCAGGGAGGAGCTGAAGGAGATTGTAAAGCGAACAACGTCTTCCCGGGAAATCGGGGTGGAGAAGCAAATGACAGCAGCTGAGCTGCTGGATATTCAACAAGGGGCGAAGGAAATTCTCGTTGCCGATGAAGTGCTGGATTATGCAGTCCGGCTGCTCATGATGACTCATCCGGAGGATGCATCAGCAACGGAGGGAGTACGCAGATATGTCCGGTATGGCTCGGGTCCCCGCGGCGTGCAGTCCATCATTGCCATCGGCAAGGTGCGCGCACTCTTCAAAGGACGAATGCATCTGTCCACCGGTGATATCAATGCCTGTGCGCTGCCGGCGCTGCGTCACCGTCTGTTCCTGAACTTTGAAGGCCAGGCGATGGGCGTGACGACCGATACCGTCATCCGCGAAATTATGGAGCAGCTGGAGAAAGGGGTGTGAGCGGGTCCAAGCATCTGCTGCCGCCGGAATGGCTGACCCGGCTGGAGCGGCTGAGCCTGAATACCCGAATCCGGGTGGCAGGGACCCTTCAGGGCAAGCGGCGTTCGCGGAGGCTGGGCTCGTCTTTGGAGTTTGCGGATTACCGGCTGTATGCGCCGGGCGATGATGTACGCCGGTTTGACTGGGGCGTCTATTCCCGGACCGGTAAGGCGTTCGTCAGACAATTTATGGACGAGCAGGAGCTGATGGTCAGCATCTACGTGGATTGCTCGGCTTCCATGGCTGGCATTCAAGGCACGGAAGCTGGCACAGGAGGCGGACCGAGCACAAGCCAGGGCGGAGCGGCAGCCGACAAATGGCTGCTGGCGCGTCAGCTCGCCGCAAGCATCGGATATTTGGCGCTATCCTCATATGACCGGCTGCAGCTGGCATGCTACAGCAAATCAATGGATTCCAGGCTGCCTGTGCTGCGGGGCAAAGGGGCTGCCCACCGGCTGTTCTCCCATCTTCAGCAGGCTCCTCTAGGCGGAGACGGAAGCCTCGCCGCTGCGTTATCGGTACCGGGTGCTTTGCCCCGTCTGCCCGGAATGACGTGGATTTTTTCGGATTGCTGGCTGGAAGGCGGCGAAGAGGAGCTGTCCCGTTCATTGTCGCTGCTAGCAGGGGCAGGGCAGGAGGTCGTGCTCGTGCAGGTGCTGTCCCGGGAGGAACTGGAACCGCGCTTTGCGGGGGATCTTCGCCTTGTGGATGTGGAGACAGGCGGAGGCAAGGAGGTCGCCGTAACGTCAAGGCTGCTGGAAGCTTATCGGGAGGAGCTGGATCGCTATCAGGGGATGCTGGCCAGAGTATGTGCCGAAAGAGGAATGTCCTACGTGCTCATTCCGGAGGATATGCCGCTGCAGGAGGCGGTGTTTGGTATCCTGGCCGGCGCAGGTCTGGTCAAGAGCTGAAATGCATGCCGCAGGGCAGCATTGTAATGTACGAATTTGAAGAATTACTTGTTATTTGCTTTATTTGCTACATGGGAGGAGGGAAGGCAAGTGGGGATACAATCATGGCTCAGCCTTTGGTTCGGATTAAGTCTTCCGGCGATTGTGCTGATGTACCTGTTCAAGCGAAAATATATCGACACGCCGGTTCCCAGCCATATGCTGTGGAATCGGGTGCTCCGTAACCTGGAGGCGAATCGTCCCTGGCAGAAGCTTCAGAACCGGCTGCTGCTCTGGCTGCAGCTGCTGGCGGCGGCGCTTCTGGTCTTTGCGCTGATGCAGCCTTTCCTGCAGGTGTCCGGCGGCGGCAGTCAGCACCTTGTTATTGTCGCGGATACTTCGGGCAGCATGAGCGCAGAGGCCCCCGGCGATGCTGCAAAGAAGATAGATCCCTCCTCAGGCGGTTCGACCCGGCTGGAGCTGTTAAAGGAGCGGCTGGTGGAATATACAGGGCGGGAAGGACGCGGACGGGATATTTCGCTTGTTGCCGTGGGTGCAAGGCCGGCAGCACTGCTCTCGCGTGAAAGCAGCCGGGAAGACATCGTGAAGGCTATTGAACAATTACAGCCTTACTACGGTCAGGCCTCCTACCGGGAAAGTCTCTCTCTGGCCTCAGCACTTACACGGGAGGATGGAGACTCGGAGGTTGTTATTTTTACAGATGGCCAGTGGAAGGACGATACAGCTCAGATTGCCTTCGAGGTTCCGGTCGGTATTGAGAAGATCAGCGGCGGAAATCCGGTCAATGCCGCTGTGGAGCAGTTCGGTATTTCCGGTGCGTCTGGTCCGGGAGCTTCCTCCAGGGCTGTGGCTGTGATCACCAGCAATGCCAGTTCGCCGGAGGGGGTAGAGGTCAGCCTTTATGGTGACGGCAAGCTGCTTGCAAGCCGGGAGGTACCGTCTTCGGAAGGGGAGAGGCAGACACTGTCATTTGATGGTCTTCCCTATGCCGAGGTTTACCGGCTTGCACTGACGGGTGCAGATCATTACAAAGCGGATAATGAGGCCTACGCTTTTGGATACGACCGGACAGAAACAAGAGTGCTGCTGCTGACGCCAGGGAGCTTCTTTCTGGAGAAAGCCCTGCAGCTGGGCGGCTCTCAGGTGACTCGCGTGAATGTTGATGCCGAGAGCGAAGGAAATCCGGCACAGGATCAGGCCTCCAAATCTCTGCCGGTGCCGGAAGGGGAATTTGATCTTATTGTGCTGGATGGCCCGATGCCAGAGACGGTGCAGCAAGGAGAGTGGGAGAAGCTGATCTCCCGGACTCCGCTCTGGACCTTGGGTACCGGGGCAAAGGGGACATCGAGACCGCAGGGTCAGCCCGTCATTGAGCGTCATCCGGTCACGGCTTATCTTAGTCTGTCGGGAGTATACATTGGCTCCGTATCCGGGGAACGGCCGTCGTGGGGAGAGCCTATTGTCAAAGTTGGCGGTACACCGGTCATTTATGCCGGAACAGAAGCCGGGCATCCTCGCCTGTCCTTTGATTTTCGTCTTCAGGATAGTGATCTTCCGCTGTCACCGGAGTTCCCGGTGCTGGTCAGCAACGTCCTGCAGTGGATCACCTCGGATAACGCTTCCGGCCTCGGACGATATATCGCAGGGACGGTTGTAAATATTCCGGTTGCCCTGGATACCGTAAACGCACAGTGGCTTCCGGCAGAGGGATATGTAAAGGAAAGTGGATATATTCCGCCAGAGGCGCTAAAGAGTGATAAAGGAATATCTGCAGCTCAGACGGTTCCGGATGTGCCGGGACTGTACAGGTTTGAGCAGGTGAATCCGGCCGGAGAGACGGTAAGCAGCTGGCTGGCTGTAGCTCCGGATCCTTTTGAAGGCAATCTGGCAGAAGGGAGCGGCCCCGCCGTTAGCCAGCTTGCAGGCAGCGGTGCAGCGGCAGCAGAGACTGGGGAGGATCAAGAAGGTCGCCGGTCGACTGCGCTGCCCGGGTTATCGCTTCTGCCATGGCTGGCGCTGCTGGCATTACTCGTGATTGCACTGGAATGGGGGGTGTATCAGCGTGGGCGTTCAATTTAACGAGCCCGGGTGGCTCTTGCTGCTCATTCCGGCAGCCGTGCTGCTGTACCGTGCTTATCGTTCAGATTACCGGCTCAGCGGCTTCCGAAAAAAGCTCGCTTTCGGGCTGAGAGCCGTCATTATTCTGCTGCTTGTTTTGGCTATATCCGGTCTACACGGATTTACGGTGCTGCAAGACAAGCAGGTTGTTTATGTGGCTGACCGTTCTGACAGCATGGGGGATGCCGCTAGGCTTCAGCAGTGGATCGGCGAGTCCATGAAGACGAAAGGAGAAAAGGACCGTATTGCGGTGGTCTCGACGGGCCTTGAAGGAGCTGTCGAGCAGAAGCTGTCTGCACAGGGGAGCGGCACTTCCCTGAATGCTTCCGTGGCGGAATCGTTCACGGGCCTGGAGTCTGGTCTGCAGCTCGCCTCCTATTTATTTGAGGGAAAGGGAGATGCGCGAATTGTGCTGCTCTCGGACGGGGAGGAGAATGTAGGCAGCATGGCCTCTATGGGCCGGCTGCTGAAGGACCGTGGGATTGCCGTGGATGTACTGCCGGTACCCGGACAGGACATTCAAGATGTATCCGTTGAGGAGCTGAAGCTGCCGGACAAGCTGTATCAGGGAGAGGCTTTTTCCATGGAGGTGCTGCTGAACAGCACGTACAATGCTTCCGGTGAGCTGCGCATTTATGAGGACAGCCGGGAGATTGGGCGGCAGAAAATTGAGGTCAGCAAGGGTGAGAACCGGTATGCTGTACAAGGCTTGGCCAAGTCTCCAGGGCTGCACCGGTATCGGGCGGAGATTTTTATGGATGGAGACACATCCTCTGCCAATAATGCAGCAGCTGATTTTACCCGGGTAGACGGACCGCCGCGGGTGCTTATTGTAGAAGGAGAGGAAGGCAGCTCAGGCAACATCAAGGCTGCACTGGACTCAGGTATGATTGCTGTCGAAGTCATTCCACCGGAGCTGCTTCCGCTGGAAGCGGCGAAGTATGCGGCTTATGACAGTATTATTTTTAATAATGTGTCTGGCAGCCGGGTCGGGGGGCGGCAGATGGAGATGATTGAGCAGTCCGTGCGAAGCTTTGGCACCGGGTTTATGATGGTTGGCGGCGAAGACAGCTTCGGCATGGGCGGTTATTTCAAGACCCCGATCGAAAAAGCGCTGCCTGTGTCCATGGAGCTGGAGGGCAAGCGGGAAATCCCGTCCCTCGGCCTGATTCTGGTCATTGACCGCTCTGGCAGCATGTCCGGCGCCAAGATGGAGCTGGTGAAGGAATCGGCGATGCGGACGGTCGAGCTGCTGCGGGCGAAGGATACCGTGGGGGTGGTTGCTTTTGACGACAGGCCCTGGTGGGTTGTGGAGCCCCGGGAGCTGGGAGATAAGAAGGAGGTACTGGAGGCAATCCAGGGAATCCAAAGCAGCGGGGGAACGAACATTTATCCCGCTGTCGCCGATGCGCTTGAGCAAATGCTGGACATTACCACGCAGCGCAGGCACCTGATTCTGATGACAGATGGACAGTCGGCGCTGGGGGGCAACTACAGCGAGCTGACGGATCAGATGGTGGCGGAAAAGATTACGATGTCCTCCGTAGCCGTCGGCATGGATTCCGATCAGGTGCTGCTGCAATCCTTGGCAGAGGCTGCGAAGGGCCGTTACTACTTCGTAGAAGATGAAACAACGCTTCCGGCCATATTCAGCCGGGAGGCTGTTATGCTGGCCAAGTCCTATATCGTGGATAAGCCGTTTATTCCAGCTGTACAAAATGCGGGCGACTGGGGACCGTTATTCGCGGAGGGCGTTCCCGGACTGCTTGGTTATGTCGCAACGACGCCGAAATCGACGGCCCAGGTGGTGCTGTCGAGCCCGGAGCCGGACCCGATTCTGGCCCGCTGGCAATATGGGTCGGGACGAACGGTGGCCTGGAGCAGTGATCTGAGCGGAAAGTGGTCGAAGGCGTGGGTCTCGTGGCCGAAATTTGCAGACACGCTGACCGAGCTTGTGAAATGGACGTTTCCGCAATTTGAGGCATCCCCTTATGAAGTGAGCACGGAGGTTGCAGGCAGCCGGGTGAATTTGCAGATTACGACAGATGGCAGCAGCGCTCCGGAGAAGCTGTCTGCGATGATTACCGGAGAAGAGGGGCAGGAGCAGCAGGTCGAGCTGGTTCAAGAGGCCCCTGGTCGCTATACAGGTCAGCTGGACATCTCCAAGCCCGGTGCGTTTCTGCTGTCGCTGTCGGATGACAGCGGGGATACGCCTGTTCAGGCAGCGGCAGGCACGGGATTCGTCGTCCCGTATTCGCCGGAGTACAAGATCTCCACGGGCGGCGGGGCAGAGGCGCTCCAGCAGCTGGCCGAGCTGACGGGAGGCCGGGTGCTTAAGTGGGAGGAGCCGGCCGCGGTGTTTGACCGCGAAGCGGTTTCGCGGCAGGTGCTCCATGATTGGAGCTACCCGCTGCTGGCGGCGGCCCTGCTTCTGTGGGTCGCCGATATCGCCGTGCGGCGCCTGGCTCTGCCATGGGCCGCCATCGGCGCCTGGCTGGCGCGGCCGCTGCGCCGCCAGCCTGCCGCTGCCGCTGAGGCCGGGCGGGACCCCGGCCTCGGGCGGTTGGCTGCGCGCAAGGCACGCGCAGCCAGCTTTTACGGCGGGAGCCGGAGCGGCGGCATGAAGCCGCCCGGTCCCGCCGCCGAGCCCGCGCGCAGCGATGCGGGCTCGGAGGGGCGCGGCGGCAGTGCAGCCGCGCCGGGGG
>NZ_JAGFIP010000049.1:0-835 GCF_017582705.1 Paenibacillus sp. F411 | reverse complement strand
GTGGGGTAACCCGCAAGGGAGCCAGCCGCCGAAGGTGGGGTAGATGATTGGGGTGAAGTCGTAACAAGGTAGCCGTATCGGAAGGTGCGGCTGGATCACCTCCTTTCTATGGAGAATCGCTTCCTGCAACGGAAGCATTCAAAGAGGCGGACCGCAAGGAAAGCCAATCTCTTCACCACTGGTGAAGAACCAACTCACTCGTTGGTCAGTTTTGAGAGTTCAACTCTCACCTATATGCGTTTGGTAATGATGGCGGAAGGGTTCCACGCGTACCCATCCCGAACACGACCGTTAAGCCTTCCAGCGCCGATGGTACTTGGACCGCAGGGTCCCGGGAGAGTAGGACGTTGCCAAGCGCATCATATGGGCCCTTAGCTCAGCTGGTTAGAGCGCACCCCTGATAAGGGTGAGGTCGGTGGTTCGAGTCCACTAGGGCCCACCATTTACAATTTGATATCCCTTTGGGGCCATAGCTCAGCTGGGAGAGCGCCTGCCTTGCAAGCAGGAGGTCAGCGGTTCGATCCCGCTTGGCTCCACCATAAGATTACTATGATCGGTTTTACCAGAATATGCAGGTTGACCTGATGACGCTGGTAGGATACGATAATAGTCCTGTCGCAAGACAGTGACCTTGATCCTTGAAAACTAGATAACGAAACGAATTTGCGTTTTAGAAAGATCCTTCTCAAACGACTTGTGTCAATGTATTGACCAAGAAGTATAAGAGAGTAGCAGCGAAGGTTTGAGGGAATGAGATCCTTTGTGAGCCTGTTTCCACCTTGGTTTATTCAAATCAAGAAACAGGCGAACAAGAGAGCACATTACCGCAAACCAG
>NZ_JAGFIP010000048.1:0-836 GCF_017582705.1 Paenibacillus sp. F411 | reverse complement strand
GGGGCAAGCCCCTTGGTTTAGGCTGTTCCGCGTTCGCTCGCCGCTACTGACGGAATCACTCTTGTTTTCTCTTCCTCAGGGTACTTAGATGTTTCAGTTCCCCTGGTATGCCTCCCTCTGCCCTATGTGTTCAGGCAGCGGTGACTGGATATGACTCCAGCCGGGTTTCCCCATTCGGACATCCCCGGATCAAAGCTTGCTTACAGCTCCCCGAGGCCATTTCGTCGTTCGCCACGTCCTTCATCGGCTCCTAGCGCCTAGGCATCCTCCGTGTGCTCTTAGTAGCTTAACCTGATCGCTCTGGTTTGCGGTAAAGGCATCCTCCGTGTGCTCTTAGTAGCTTAACCTGATCGCTCTGGTTTGCGGTAATGTGCTCTCTTGTTCGCCTGTTTCTTGATTTGAATAAACCAAGGTGGAAACAGGCTCACAAAGGATCTCATTCCCTCAAACCTTCGCTGCTACATTTAACTTCCTTGGTCATTCTCATGACACAAGATCAGCTTAAAGGATCTTTCTAAAACGCAAATTCGTTTCGTTATCTAGTTTTCAAGGATCAAGTGATGAAAGCTGAGGACATTCACGGTTGTGACGCTTCAGGCTTCACCTTTGAGAGTTGAACTCTCAAAACTGACCAACGAGTGAGTTGGTTCTTCACCAGTGGTGAAGAGGTTGGCTTTCCTTGCGGTCTGCCTCTTTGAATGCTTCCGTTGCAGGAAGCGATTCTCCATAGAAAGGAGGTGATCCAGCCGCACCTTCCGATACGGCTACCTTGTTACGACTTCACCCCAATCATCTACCCCACCTTCGGCGGCTGGCTCCCTTGCGGGTTACCCCAC
>NZ_JAGFIP010000047.1:0-945 GCF_017582705.1 Paenibacillus sp. F411 | reverse complement strand
TTCGCATTTCAACCAGCTTCATGAGCTTCTCCTGATTGATGTTGTCGAAGTAGCCTTGGATGTCGACGTCGACCACCCAATTTCCTTTGCGGTTACATGCTTTCCGAATGCGATCTAACGCTTGCTTTGCACTTCGTTTTGGCCTGAACCCGAATGACGTTTCCTGAAAATCCGCCTCGAAGATCGGTTCCATGACGAGTTTCGCTGCCATCTGGATGACGCGGTCTCTCACTGTGGGAATGCCGAGCGGTCGCTTTTTGCCATCCTTCTTCGGAATGTAGTAGCGCCTTACGGGTTGCGGATGATACTCGCCTTCTTTAAGAAGCCGTTGACATTCGTGTACAAAGCATGTTTCTCCTTGTTTTTCGATATCTGCCAATGTTTCTCCGTCGATTCCAGCTGAACCCTTATTAGCTCGTACTCTTCGCCATGCCTCCCACAGGATGTCTATTCGATAGACCTTGTCGTACAACGCGTGAAACCTTCGCTTCTTGTTTTCCTTGGCCGCATGACCTAGTTTCTCTTGGAGTTGTTGAACGTTTTCCTTTGGTGTTGTTAGCCGTTTGGCATTCACTGACTCGTACCTCCTTATGAAACTTGAACAAAGCAGGGCTCCTTCCCTCCTGCAGGTTTTGTTGTCCTGCATTCTTCGGTACTATGAGCCCCTCGGACTCCCTTCCTGCAGACGGTTCACTTCACCTTTTAGGCTTATAGAGCGTCTCTTTACGGTTTCAAAAAAAAAAACGTGCAGGGGAGGGCCTCCCCAGTTCACTGCATCCTCTTTCATACCATGCCGATCCCCTTACGCCGGAGGATTCTTCACTGTCGTTCCAAGTTCTGAACAGCTTCCATGGCCTTCGTCCATATGCGCGAGACTCGGCTTCCTCTTCCCCTCTTGCGAGGCCTTTTTGACGACGCGGCAGGATTCACTTTATGTTACAGCCT
>NZ_JAGFIP010000045.1:0-1392 GCF_017582705.1 Paenibacillus sp. F411 | reverse complement strand
CAGGATTGGCATCTCCCGGCACTACGTACGCAATCAGCCGGTTCTCTCCAGCTTCATCGGCTCGGGCCACGACCACTGCTTCCTTGACCCCGCTGCACTCCCGCAATGCGGCTTCAATCTCGCCCAGCTCAATCCGGTATCCTCTAATCTTCACCTGGTGGTCCATGCGTCCCAGATAGACCACCGTCCCGTCCGGCCTGTACTTCGCCAGATCGCCGGTCCGGTACAGCTTAGAAGAGTGCCCTCCGCCGTAAGGATGGTCTACAAATTTCTCGGCGGTCTTCAGCTCGTCTCCTACATACCCGCCGCCGACCTGTCCCCCGGCGATGCATAGCTCACCCGGTACCCCGATGGGCACCAGCCCCAGTCCTTCGTTCAGAATGTACAGCTGCGTACCCGGAGTTGGACGGCCGATTGGCACGGCCCCCGGCTCCAAGGAACGCAGATCCGGCAGCCGGGTGTACACCGTGACATCTGTGCATTCGGTCGGTCCGTAGGTATTTACGATCTCTGCCTGGCAGGCTCCGGACTCGCTCCACGGGAGCAGCCGGTCCGGGGCGATCGGCTCGCCGCCCAGAAATACATGCCGCAGGCTGCGCAGCTGAGCGTAGCCGCTCTCCGCCGCTTCGTCCAGCAGCGGGTAGAAGGCGCTTGGCGTTCCATTTAGCAGCGTGATGCGATGGCGCTCGAGAAGCTCATTCACCTCGCGCGGATCGTACAGCCCGGACGGCAGCAGCACCAGCTCCCCGCCGGTCATCAGCGGAGCGAACAGATTTTTTTGCGTCAGATCAAAGCTTGGCGAGGTGATCAGCAGCACGTGATCGGCTGTGTTCATCTGAAACTCCTGTGTGTACCACTGCATCAGCCGGGCGAACCCGCTTCGGTACACACTCGCTCCCTTGGGCCGGCCGGTTGAGCCTGAGGTAAAGATGATATACATCAGCTGCTCCGGCTCCACCGGAAGCCCCAGGTTCCCGCTGTCTTCCGACTGCAGCACTTCCTCCAGCCCATCCACACTTAGCAGCATAATGGGAGAGGCTGCGCCCTGCTCGCTAGGCGTTGGGCTAGGCGTTTGGCTAGGAGTCTCGCTGCCGATCCCGCCAACCGCCTGTGCCGCCTTCCCTGCCACTTCAGTCAACGCCTGCTTCGTCAGCAGCACGCTCACGCCCGCCTGCTCCAGCATGTACGCCAGCCGCTCCTGCGGCAATGCCGGATCGAGCGGCACATACACGCCGCCGGCCTTCAGCACGGCGAGCAGGCTGACCACCAGCTCGCGACTGCGGTCCAGGCATACCCCGATCCGGTCTCCGCGCCGGACCCCCTGCGCGATGAGCCTCCGGGCAAGGCGGTTGGCCTGTCCGTTCAGCTCTCCATAGCTCAGGCTGCCACCCC
>NZ_JAGFIP010000044.1:0-1601 GCF_017582705.1 Paenibacillus sp. F411 | reverse complement strand
TCAGGGGTAGGGGAGCGTTGTATGCAGGTTGAAGGTGTACCGGAAGGAGCGCTGGACAGCATACAAGTGAGAATGCCGGTATGAGTAACGAAAAGATCAGTGAGAATCTGATCCGCCGAAAGCCCAAGGTTTCCTGAGGAAGGCTCGTCCGCTCAGGGTAAGTCGGGACCTAAGGCGAGGCCGAAAGGCGTAGTCGAAGGACAACAGGTTGAAATTCCTGTACCACCGTAAACCGTTATGAACGATGGGGTGACGCAGGAGGGTAGTGACGCGGACTGATGGATGTCCGTCTAAGCAGTGAGGCTGGTGTGTAGGCAAATCCGCACACTTCTAAGGCTGGGCTGTGATGGGGAGCGAAAATTACAGTAGCGAAGGTCATGATCTCACACTGCCAAGAAAAGCCTCTAGTCAGGTGAAGGTGCCCGTACCGCAAACCGACACAGGTAGGCGAGAAGAGAATTCTAAGGCGCGCGGAAGAACTCTCGTTAAGGAACTCGGCAAAATGACCCCGTAACTTCGGGAGAAGGGGTGCCCCGGTAGTGTGAATAGCACGAGGGGGCCGCAGTGAAAAGGCCCAAGCGACTGTTTAGCAAAAACACAGGTCTGTGCGAAGCCGTAAGGCGAAGTATACGGGCTGACGCCTGCCCGGTGCTGGAAGGTTAAGGGGAGCGGTTAGGAGCAATCCGAAGCTGTGAACCGAAGCCCCAGTAAACGGCGGCCGTAACTATAACGGTCCTAAGGTAGCGAAATTCCTTGTCAGGTAAATTCTGACCCGCACGAATGGCGTAACGACTTGGGCGCTGTCTCAACGAGAGATCCGGTGAAATTTTAATACCTGTGAAGATGCAGGTTACCCGCGACAAGACGGAAAGACCCCATGGAGCTTTACTGCAGCTTGATATTGGATTTGGGTACGATCTGTACAGGATAGGTGGGAGCCGTTGAAACAGGAGCGCCAGCTTCTGTGGAGGCGCCGTTGGGATACCACCCTGATCGTATCTAGGTTCTAACTTGGTACCGTGATCCGGTGCGAGGACAGTGTCAGGCGGGCAGTTTGACTGGGGCGGTCGCCTCCTAAAGAGTAACGGAGGCGCCCCAAGGTTCCCTCAGAATGGTTGGAAATCATTCGAAGAGTGCAAAGGCATAAGGGAGCTTGACTGCGAGACCTACAAGTCGAGCAGGGACGAAAGTCGGGCTTAGTGATCCGGTGGTACCGCATGGAAGGGCCATCGCTCAACGGATAAAAGCTACCCTGGGGATAACAGGCTTATCTCCCCCAAGAGTCCACATCGACGGGGAGGTTTGGCACCTCGATGTCGGCTCATCGCATCCTGGGGCTGAAGTAGGTCCCAAGGGTTGGGCTGTTCGCCCATTAAAGCGGTACGCGAGCTGGGTTCAGAACGTCGTGAGACAGTTCGGTCCCTATCTGTCGTGGGCGTAGGAAATTTGAGAGGAGCTGTCCTTAGTACGAGAGGACCGGGATGGACGTACCGCTGGTGCACCAGTTGTTCCGCCAGGAGCATGGCTGGGTAGCTACGTACGGAAGGGATAAGCGCTGAAAGCATCTAAGCGTGAAGCCCCCCTCAAGATGAGATTTCCCA
>NZ_JAGFIP010000043.1:0-1934 GCF_017582705.1 Paenibacillus sp. F411 | reverse complement strand
GCTAGAGTAAAGGGCTGAAAATTTCAGCCCCTCCTCATCAAACCGTACGTGAGGTTTTCCCTCATACGGCTTTCCGATGTTCGTCATTCATGTGCATGCAGATTACAAGAGCGTTTTGAGTCCATGTTGTCTAGCCATGAATTTAACCTCGCGCACAGAACTCATCCATCGTGCGCGTTGCCGCTTCTTCGCGTACCATCTCGCAAGCCTCTGAAGAATGTACCAATCCAGCTTTGCCATCTTCCGCTGACTGTGGGCGGTGTAGTAATAATTCCGCCAGCCTTGTATCTTGGGATTTAACCAATTGACCTGTTCAAGTAACGACTTGTGCCGCATACCCGGCGGTGCCAGACGGTCTTTTACGACTTCCCGAATGCGTTCTTCTGCTTTCCGAGTCAGCCATTGCTGAGTGGTGTAATACACTTTTCCTTTGGAGGTTTCTGCTTTCGTCTTGCGATGATGCATACCGAGAAAGTCGAAGCCTTCTTCTCCTGTCCACAGTCCGACGATGCGCGTTTTGGTTGGATGCAAGGTGAGTTCGAGACGATCCATAATCGCACGAATAAGTTCGTACGATCGGTCTGCGTCTTTCTTCGTTTTGCATACAACCACGAAGTCATCCGCATAACGCGTTAGTTCTCCGTGACCGCTCCCATGTCGTTCCCACAGAATGTCGAAGTAATTGAGGTAAATGTTCGCAAGCAGCGGAGATATTACCCCGCCTTGCGGTGTTCCCAAATCTGAGCGCCTTACCGTCCCTTCTTCCATCACTCCCGCTTGTAACCACTTCCGAACCAGCTTCAACATTCGTCTGTCACTGATTCGCATTTCAACCAGTTTCATAAGCTTCTCTTGATTGATGTTGTCGAAGTAGCCTTGGATGTCGACGTCGATCACCCAATTTCCCTTGCGATTGCATGCCTTCCGGATCCGGTCCAGCGCTCCCTTCGCACTTCTCTTCGGACGGAATCCAAATGAGGATTCCTGAAAATCGGCTTCAAAGATCGGTTCCATGACTAGTTTTGTTGCCATTTGTATGACGCGATCTCGAATGGTCGGAATACCAAGCGGTCTTTGCTTCCCATCTTTCTTCGGGATGTAATACCGCCGAACAGGCTGTGGGTGGTAGCGCCCCTCTTTTAAAAGCCGTTGGCATTCAAGCAAGAAGAGGTATTCGCCTTGCTTCTCGATGTCCGTCAGCGTCTCACCGTCGACGCCCGCCGAGCCTTTATTGGCTCGCACCCTGCGCCATGCTTCCCACAAAATGTCCATTCGGTAGACCTTGTCATACAAAGCGTGGAATCTGCGTTTCTTGTTTTCCTTGGCCGCATGACCTAGTTTCTCTTGGAGTTGTTGAACGTTTTCCTTTGGTGTTGTTAGCCGATTGGCATTCACTGACTCGTACCTCCTTAAGAAACGTGAACAAAGCAGAGCTCCTTCCCTCCCGCAGGTTATGTTGTCCTACGGTTCCTTGGTACTACGAGCCCCTCGGACTCCCTTCCTGCAGACATCTCACTTCACCTTTTTTTTCAGCTTATAGAGCGCCTCGCTACGAGTTTTTTTTTCTCGTGCAGGGGAGGGCCTCCCCAGTTCACTACATCCTCTTTCATACCATGCCGCTCCCTCTACGCCGGAGGATTCTTCACTGCCGTTCCAAGTTCAGAGCAGTTTCACTGGCCTTCGTCCATGTATGCGGGACTCGGCTTCCTCTTGTCCCTCTTGCGAGGCCTTTTTGACGACGCGGCAGGATTCACTTCATGTTACGGCCTGGTATTTCGCTCGCCCTGTCTCCGACAGGTACTTTCGTCGATACGCTTCTACGCACAGATTTCGCCGTACGCAGGTATCCTAGCTACGCGGGGGCTTGGCCCCTCCCGCGACCGGACTTTCACCGGCTAGAAGATGCGTGCTTCTGGGCACGCCAGACAAAAAAA
>NZ_JAGFIP010000042.1:0-1938 GCF_017582705.1 Paenibacillus sp. F411 | reverse complement strand
AAAGCTTCTTTGTCGGTATGCTGAGCTTTACCGTCCGTAACGGTGTAGGTTTCACCTTCCAGACCCCAGTAGAAGAGGTTGGACATTTCTTCATCCATCAGCTTGTCGAAGAATTCCAGCACTTTCTTCAGCTCTTCTTCGGTTTTCACCGCAGACTTGGAGATCAGGAAGAAGCCGTTGTTTCCTGCTTCGGAGTAGATTGCAGTGCCGCGTGGTCCTTCAAGCAAGGAAACCATGTCGACCTTCGCATTCGGATCTACCTTCTGTGCACCGCGTTCGCGGGCTAAAGCTGTGCTGGTTACCTGGCGCATGGTGCCGGCTTTACCGGAATCCCACAGCTTGAACCAGTTATCACGGGATGTGATCGGGAAGTCCTGGTTAATGATCTTCTCGTCAAACAGCTTGCGGTAGAATTGCAGCGCCTCCAGATAAGCTTCGGTTTGGAAGGATGGAATCAGCTTGCCATCTTCCACGCCCCACTGGTTCGGTGCACCGAAGTAAGCGGTGATCAGATCGATGTTGAACAGTGCGTTATTTTCGATCAGGCCGTAGGTATCGTCTTTGCCGTTACCGTCCGGATCCTGGGTTGTGAACGCTTTCAGCATGTTGTAAAATTCATCTACCGTTGTTGGCTCTGGCAGACCGAGCTTTTCCAGCCAGTCTTTACGGTACGTCATGGTGTTGCGCGCCAAGTCACGAACGGATGGAACGCCATAAATTTTACCTTGAACCTTCATGTTGTCATACACCTGCGAGTTGATGGCGGACAGGTTCGGGTAGTCTTTCAGGTAAGGGCCGATTTCCCAGAACACGCCGGTTTTGATCGCATTGACAACCGGTACATCATAGAACGTTTTGATCGCAGTCGGGAAGTTGCCGGAAGCGACAGTAACATTGAACTTCTCTGCGCCGGTCGAGGATGGAACTGATTGAACGTCGATATTGGTGTTGGTGTACTCTTCGATGATCTTCATGATTTCGGAGTCATTCTTTGGCGGCTCCGTCTCATAGTGGAACAGCAGGCTCATTTCAAATGGCTTCTCAGGCTCCGCCGTTTTCTCAGTACCGGAACCGGGATCCGGGGTGGTGTTGTTGGACGGGGTGGCGGTGGAGCCACCGTCGCTGCAGCCTACAACGCCAACAAGCATAGCCGTGGATAACAAACTGAACACTTTACCTTTCTTTTTCATGAACATGACCTCCCTATTCTATTGGTAAGCAGATCAGGTCACAGCATTGAAGATGAGTCTGAGGTGGTGTCGGCCGCTTCATCCGATAGTACCGGATGTGCCGCTTAGGACCGCCTGCTGTTTCCTGTTGTATATCACGTTAAACGCTGTTAGCTCCATAGTCTATGTACATCTTCCGCACACCTTGCAAGTGTTATAATGCATATTGGAAAAGAGACATATCATGATAAAGCTGGGAAATGGAGCGGTGAAAAGCCTTGATATGAAAGGGTTTACATGGATCTGTATAGATAATGATTATATAAATGATAGCGCTTCCTCTTGACAAATTGATTGCGCTTACATGACTACAAGCTTATGATTATTGAGGTCTGTGGAGCTCAAACACAAAAATACCGGCCCCGCCAAAGCGGGACCGGTTTTTCGTTAATCTAGAAGGAAGCTTACTTGTTCACTTCACTGTAAGCGGCAGTGAATTCGTCCATGATTTGCTGACCGCCGTCTTTCTTCCATTGGTCTACAGCAGCCTGCCAGCCGGCTTCGTCGATTTCACCCAGGATAAACTTGATGCGGGCATCCTCGATAATCTTCATCAGCTGCGCACCTTTCTCGGTATTCGTTTCGGAATCCAGAGTCAGGGCCGGGTTCGCCAGAGCGACCGCTTCGTTCTCTTTGTTCATATCCAGTGCTTGCTGCTCCAGTGGCTGCAGCACGCCTGGTGTCGCGTTGTCGATCAGCTTGCCTACAG
>NZ_JAGFIP010000041.1:0-2047 GCF_017582705.1 Paenibacillus sp. F411 | reverse complement strand
AGCACGGCGAGCAGGCTGACCACCAGCTCGCGACTGCGGTCCAGGCATACCCCGATCCGGTCTCCGCGCCGGACCCCCTGCGCGATGAGCCTCCGGGCAAGGCGGTTGGCCTGTCCGTTCAGCTCTCCATAGCTCAGGCTGCCACCCCCGGACCTTACGGCAGTCTGCCCCGGTGTTGCTGCAGCCTGCTGCTCTATGCGGAGCAGCACATCCTCAGGCTCGCCCTCGCCGCTCGCAGGATTCCACTCCTCCAGCTGCCGGCGGCGCTCTTCCTCACTGAGCAGCTCCAGACGGGATACTGCCTGCTCCGGGTCCTGCACAGCGCTTTGCAGCAGCTGCTGAAAATGCTCCATCATGCTGGACACTTCATCCTGTGAAAACAAGTTACTGCGGTACTCCAATGCCCCGCTCATCTGCTCTTCTTGATCCACCAGCTCCAGCAGCAGATCGAATTTGGCTGTTCGGCGCTCCACCTCGATCCTTTCAGCATCCAGTCCCTTCAGCTCCAGCTGGAGATCCCGATGCTGATACACAAACATAGCCTGGAATAAAGAGGTAGTGGCCGAACGAGCGGGAAGCACAGCCTCCACGACTTTTTCAAATGGCACTTCTTGATGGGGGTAGGCTTCCAGTACCGTACCTTTGACCTGCTGCAGCACCGTGCGGAATGAAGCTGTGGGCTCGATCCCTGTGCGAATAACGAGCGTATTCACAAAAAAACCGATCACACCCTCCACTTCCTCCAACTCCCGCCCCGCTGACGGCGTCCCCACCAGCACATCCTTTTGACCGGAATAGCGGTACAGCCACACCTTATACACCGCCAGCAGCAGTATAAACGGAGTGACCTCCTCCTGTCGGCAGACAGCCCGGATGGCCTGCGTAACGCCCTGGCTCAGAGTGAACTTGCAGGTTCTCCCTTCATGGCTTCCAGGTGAGCTCCGCGGAGAGGCAGCAGGCAGCTGCAATACCGGCAGCTCGCCGGATAATTGCTGCTTCCAGTACTCCAGATGGTGCTGCAGAACCTCGTCTTTCATCCATTCTTTTTGAAAATGGGCGTAATCCGCATATTGCACCGGCAGCTCCGGAAGCTGCAGCTTCTGTCCCTCCACCTCGGCGTTATAGAAGGCAGACAGCTCGCGGATCAATATTTCTACGGACCAGCCATCCGATATAATATGGTGCAGGTTCACCAAGAGCAGATGCTCCCGCTCCTCCAGCCGTATGAGAGAAATCCGGATTAACGGTCCGCTATGCAGATCAAACGCCGCTGCGGCATCCAGCTCTGCCAGGCCTGCTGCTCTTTTCCAGCGCAATTCCGGCGCCAAGTCGGACAAGTGGATCACCGGCAGCTCAAAGGATACGTCCTCTTCGACAACCTGTACAAGCTCTCCATCCTTCTCCATAAAAGTGGTACGCAAGCTGTCATGCCTCTGCATCACACGCTCAAAAGCCCGCTCCAGCGCTGGAACACGAACCACTCCGCGAAGTGCAATCGCGGCCGGCATATTGTATACGGATTGATCAGCCAGCAGCTGGTGCACAACCCAGAGCCTGTTCTGGGCAAAAGAAGCCTCGAACGCATATCTGGCACGTTCAGTCGTGCTGCTGATTGCCTCGGCGGACAGATCCGCGGGTGCATCAGAGCCGGATTTTTTCATTAGTACCACTCCTTTCTTCAAGCCTGTATTCAGAGGGGTCTATTCATGGATGCGATGCTGACTTCTGGACAGCTTGGTCATCTTCGGCCGGACGGCGGGTGGAGCCGGCATGGATTCAAGCTTCCCGGCCAGCTCAGCCAGAGTCGGTGCTTCAAACATATGCTGAACCTCCAGCTTGACGTTCAGTCGCGAACGGATCTTGGATATGACCTGGACCGCCAGAAGCGAATGACCTCCTAATTCAAAAAAGTGATCGTGAACCCCGACCCGGTCCACCCCCAGCACCTCGGCCCACACTTCAGCCATGCCCTGCTCCAGCGGGGTTCGTGGAGCGACATAGTCTGCTCCCGGTGCCTTCCAGACTCCCGGGTCCGGCAGGCTCCGGC
>NZ_JAGFIP010000040.1:0-2440 GCF_017582705.1 Paenibacillus sp. F411 | reverse complement strand
GACGGCAACCTTCTCCGAGGGCGGCTGCGCGGACGAAGCCAGGATTTTGTCTACGATGCCCGGGACCGCCTGGTCCAGGCCGGCAGTATTACGTACGGTTATAATGCAGAGAACGAGCGGACCTGGATGAACGTGAAGGGCCAGACCACTCTTTATGTGGTGAATCCGCATGCAGAGTACAGCCAGCTGCTGCTGGAGACCGATGAGGCGGGCAGAGTGAGCGCCGCCTATGTCTACGGGCTCGGCCTGATTGGCCGCGAGAGCGCAGACGGGCGCTACCAAAGCTACCATTACGATCTGCGCGGCAGTACAACACGGCTCACAGATGAAGAAGGCGACGTCACGGACCGCTACACCTATGGCGCCTTCGGCGAACTTGTGAAGCACGAGGGCACGACCCGCCAGCCGTTCGCCTACAACGGCCGCGATGGTGTACAGACTGACATCAACGGCCTTTACTACATGCGCGCGCGATACTATAATCCGGACATCAAGCGGTTTATGAACCGCGATGTGCTGCGAGGAGAAGTGAGCCTGGGGCTCAGTATGAACCGCTTCGCGTATGTAAACGGCAATCCGGTGACGTTTGTGGACCCGCTGGGGCTGGATGCGATTCAGGCGGGGAAGAGTAAGGGTATAGTTAATAATGTTAAATCTCCTAACCTACAGACAGGTAAAGGATATGATGCAGGTGATGCTTCTGTACGAATTGAAGGTCCATGGACAATTAATGATTTAAAGCAAGGTTTATTGGGGCATTCACCAAGAGGACTTAATAAACCAGATTTACATCATGGAGGACAAATGCCAGGTGGAGCAAAGCATGAAATAATTCCCTCGCAACATCGAAATAATTCAGCGCTTCACCAGAATAAATATAATCAAGGTGTTACTCCTGAAATGCGTCAATCAGATAGACAGTTGCATTGGTGGTATAGAGCGAGGGAACAAGGTGCCGATGATATATTACCTGAATGGATCTACGATAAATAATCTTTTTGGAGTTGAATGGATTGGACTATAATAAGTTTCTTGAAATTGTTAATGAAACCAGAATCAAAAGACCGATATGGTTTGGATTAGAGTCAGAACCTAAAGGTAATGATAGTCAGATTGAGAAAGTTGAAATAGCATTATCTCTTTCCCTGCCCGATGAATATAAAAGCTTTGTAAAAGAGTTTGGGGGTGGCTATTTCGCTTTTACAAATATTTTCTCAGTAAATGACCTTGGTGATTGGTATATTGTCAACTTAAATAGTCAAATTGGACTTATAGATACACATTCCTTTTTAGCTGTTTCCGATATTGAAACAGGTGATTATTATGGGTTTAAGTTTGGAAAAGGGGTTTGTGGTTCGAGAGTTATGTTCTATGACCATGAAATTAATGAAGTTGAAGAAACAAAGTATGAAAATTTATTCGAATATATTTTAGCCGTTGGACTAAATCCAAGGTAAAAGTATCGATTTGTTACTTTAGAGCCTCGATAAGTTTAAGACTTACGAGGTTCTTTATTTTTATTGTTCATGTTTGAATTAAAAGTACAGAATGGTAAGCAGACGCACTAGATTGGTTCTGTAACAAAGATATAAAAATTAACGCACTAACTACTCGATTTATATTTGCACACAAGAATGACAAAGCTTGTAGTGATTAAAGAGGAATTAACTGATACATAAGGGGAAGCCATTCCTGTAATGAATTAATTTGAGGTTTGAAACAAAAAAGCGCCTCCTGTACGCTGGGTCATGAAATGTGCACCATTCACTGCCCGAAATAAAAGGAGGACGCTCAATATGAAGTACAAACAATCGAAGAAACAGAATCAACGGATTACACGAATTTCCGAAAAAACTCTTGTCGAAAGTGCAGACATTGCAAAAGAAACGCATGTAGCCCGCGCCATCGACTTTCGTGGAATTGAACTGGGAAAAGACTGTGTGTTCTCAAATTCTCGAACCGGGCTGGAGCAGCTGGTACAGTGGATGAAGGAGCTACAACAGGAGCATGCCAAGAGAGAGGTCCTCTTTGGCAACGGCGTCCACCTCTTGAGAGGCCGAACGAAGGAATGTAAGGGCAACGACCCCGCGTGACATGGGAGGGTAAGCCGTCAGGAGACCGAGTGGATATCCAAGGTGCGATCATAGGAAAAAACCATAGAATGGGGACAACTTCCCCCAATCTCTGTTCCCGCCACCGGCGTTACCAGAAAATAATAACATCCTTGAATGAATATTCCATCTCTCGATTTGTCCATGTGTGAATACTTGAGAACGAGTGAGCAAACAAGAGAAATCATTAATTTATAGTGGGAGGCTTGTATGAGAAAGTTGAGTCCTAGCCAAGAATTATTTTTCAATACTCTACAGGAAATTCAAGAAGAGGTAGTTCAGACTGCTGTGAGTAAAAGTAGTTGTGAAAATGCTGAGAGGCTATTGTA